>JBCDJA010000277.1:0-4072 GCA_038748465.1 Pseudomonadota bacterium | reverse complement strand
TGGATCGCCTCCTTTGACACGAGAATATAAAATTCGTTGGGATCCAGGATCAGCCTCCGGCTCGCACCGATGGTCACCGGATCCCAAAATTCGTGCGCGTCATAGGCTGCCTCGGCATCCATATCGACCACCGCCGCGTGACGTTTGGCGCAATACCCAATCAGGCTGCCCGGTTCACCGCCAAGATCCACCGAGCAGGCGATGCCCTCCTGGATATCGGCATCGCCCTCGCTCGATACCAGCGTCTCGCGCAAGTGCAACCGCTGCAATTCGGTATCGGGAAAGGCCGCCGTACCCCGTCGCAGCCGCAGCTGGTTGAGCTTTGAGCCGGTGCGCACCAGGACACTGAAGGTCCGCGGGCTGATTTCGGCATAGAGCGGGCCCGAATAACCCGCAGGAACGGTGTCGAACTCGGTTGCCCCATCGCAGATAAGACGGGTGAACACATCAAGCCGGCCCGTGGAACTCTTCGGGTTGGCGCGCCCGGCGATCCGGCTTGTAAGGGTCAAACGCTCTTGCAGGGGGACGAGATACACACATCCCACCTCCAGCACCGCACCCGCACCAAGATCGATTTTGTGCATGACCAAATCGGACATCTTGCCCGTGACACCTGCACCGAGCCCCGGCAAGAAACTCGCCCGCAGCCGGTAGGCGACCGAGCCCAACCGCAAATCGAGGCTGGCGGGCTGCACTTGGTCATCCTCGATGCCAGCATCGGCCGCAACCTCGCCTGATTTAATCAGGGCACGAAGCGCTTGGGCCGGCAAAATGCCGGTTCCGGCACCGCCTATGGCTTTGCCGCTTTCCCCCTCACCGGTTTGGGGTTTTGCCGATAACAGCGAGTTTGTCACATCAAGCAGTCCCATTTGGGATTTATGGAAGATTCGCCACCGCACGGAAAGCGTCTCCACCCACCACACACCCGTTTTCCCCAAGGCAGGGCGTGTTTTCCCCAGCTTGCCCGCATTTTCCCCAGAGAGGGCGACGTTTTATCCCACGCTGGGGAGAGCCGCTTGACTGCGGGGCTTGATCTCCTCTACCCAAACGCCAACGGGTGATTTGAGCCGACCGGCTTGCGACCCGGGCTTCGGCAATGCATGGGCGCCGGCCAAACCGCTAAAAGGTTGGGCATCAGCAAAAGCCTGGATCGGCGTCTGCTGCGCTCACCAAAGAGCGCCGGCGTGCATGGTATGAGCCCGCATGGAGGGCTCCCGCCGGCGCAAGACCCTGGCGTGGTGGTGAAAGGTTTCGCGATGACAGATGATGAGGTCCGAAAATCAGGGCCTGCGGCAGGTTGGCGCCTGAAGACCCAGTTGGTGCGCGCCGGGGGGCGGCGGACCGAATGGAAAGAAACGTCAGAGCCGGTTTTTCTCACCTCCGGATTTATCTACGACACCGCGGAGGAAGCCGAGGCGCGGTTTAAAAACGAAGCGCCGGGCTTTACCTATTCCCGCTTCGATAATCCCACCGTTGGCATGTTTGAAGCGCGCATGTGCGCCCTGGAGGGCACGCCGAAGGCCATTGCCACCGCCACGGGTATGGCCGCTGTCCACGCCTCGCTTTTGAGCGTCCTCAATGCGGGCGATCACGTTCTTGCTGCTCGGGCGCTCTTTGGCTCGTGTCGGTGGATCGTCGAAACTTTGTGTCCCCGATATGGGATCGAGGTAAGCCTGATCGATGGGACCGACCTTGACGCCTGGAAGAGCGGGCTGAAGCCCAATACCAAGGCGCTCTTCTTTGAAAGCCCGTCAAACCCAACCCTCGATCTCGTGGACGTGGCCGCCGTTGCAGCCTTGGGCCGCAATCACGGTGCCCATGTCATCGTCGATAATGTGTTCGCAACGCCCTTGCTGCAAAAACCGCGGGAGCTTGGGGCCGATATCGTCGTCTATTCGGCAACCAAGCACATCGACGGGCAAGGCCGGTGTCTCGGCGGGATCGTGCTCGGCGATGAAGACTATATCGAGGAGACCTTGCGCCCGTTTTGTCGCAATACCGGGCCGGCCTTGAGCCCCTTTAATGCCTGGGTGCTGCTCAAGGGGCTGGAAACCCTGGATCTCAGGGTGCGCCAACAATGCGAGAGCGCCGCCAAAATCGCCGACCACCTGGCTCGCCACCCCTTTGTCAAGCGAACGCTGTATCCAGGCCACCCCGCGCACCCGCAAGCGGCCCTTGCGGAGCGGCAAATGGCCCAGGGTGGGACATTGGTGGCCTTCGAGATCGACGGCGGCAAACAGCACGCTTTCGCGCTGTGCAACGCCCTTGCCTTGATCGACATCTCCAACAATCTGGGCGATGCGAAGTCGCTGGTCACCCATCCCGCCACGACAACCCATATGCGGCTCACCGAAGAGGCCCGTGCCGAATTGGGGATCAGCCCCGGTTTGGTGCGCCTGTCCGTTGGCCTCGAAGATGCAGATGACCTGATCGACGATCTCGATCGGGCACTGCGCGCTGCCCAGAACGCTTAGCCGGAACCCGCGCAAACGCGTTCTGGTTGTGCCTTCGACCCGCTCGAATTTCACTGTTCTCCCGGCAGGGTCCGCTCTAGACTTGGCCGGGTGAGAGAGCCGTTTGGGCGTCAGGGCGCGCCGCGGGGCTTTTGCGCATTAGAGTGCGGAGCAACCCAGTTTCCTGTGCGTCGCAACACGCCAGGGGGCGGTGCTCCAGGAGGGTGGCATGGTCGATCCGACCTTGAATGACGACATCATTGTTTCCGTCGAACCAACCTATCTTGAGGAGCGGTCCGAGCCGGTGGACGATTATTACGTTTGGGCCTACCGGGTTAAGATCCGCAATGACGGGGACCAGGTGGTGCGCCTGCGCAGCCGCTATTGGCGCATCACAGATGCGCAAGGGCGTGTGCAAGAGGTGCAAGGATTTGGCGTCGTCGGCGAGCAACCGGTTCTGCAACCGGGCGACACCTTCGAATATACCAGCGGCACGCCTCTCAACACGCCTTCTGGCATTATGTCCGGCAACTACCATATGGAGACTCTGGACGGGGAAGTCTTCACGGTCAGAATCCCGGCGTTCTCACTCGATAGCCCCTACGAAACCGGGCTCGTGCACTGAGAATTTTCAAGGCCCAGCACCTAACTCCCTAGCATAGACCGCATTTTCGTCACCGGAGAGCCTTGTTTAAAGGCCGTCTCGTTGCGAAGATCACGGACAATGAAAACGCCAAACCGCATCGTGCGACATGGCGTATAAGAAGGGAACGTGCCGAGACCCGGCGACTTTCCCATGGAAACACGTCATCAGAAAGGACGTTCCCACGTGAGCGAACCTAAAACGATAAGCAGTGCCGAAAACACGCTTAAAGCAGTGAATAACGACAAACCAAGCCGCAAGGAGGCGGAAGAAGCCATCCGTACGCTGCTGCAATGGGCCGGAGACGATCCGAGCCGGGAGGGACTTCTCGATACACCGGCGCGGGTCGCCCGCGCGTTCGAGGAGTGGTTTTCAGGCTATGATGAGGATCCGTTCGAATACCTCCAGCGAACATTCGAGGAGGTTGAGGGCTATGACGAGATGGTGCTGTTAAAGAACATCCGCTTTGAAAGCCATTGCGAGCATCATCTGGCGCCGATCATCGGCAAGGCGCATATTGCCTATCTGCCGGAGAACCGGGTTGTCGGCATCAGCAAACTCGCCCGCGTTGTGGAGGTGTATGCACGCCGGCTGCAGGTGCAAGAAAAACTGACGGCGCAAATCGCCAACACCATTCAAGACGTTCTGCAGCCCCGCGGGGTTGCCGTGGTGCTGGAAGCCCAACACCAATGCATGACGACCCGCGGCGTTCATAAACCAGGCGTGTCTATGGTGACGAGCACCCTGCTTGGCGCATTCCGGAAAGACCCGATGACCCGGCGGGAGTTCTTGACGATTATCGGCAATCCTCAATCCTCCGTCGAAGGCTAATCGCCGCGCGGGCGGGGCCGATTTTGGCCTCCTCAAGCGGCCTTGACCGTCCCGCATCGGGGGCCTAGAGCAAGGGGGAGCGGCGCCAGCAGGCGCCCAGCTTAGCTGGCCGCCAGGGTTTGCGTGCCCGCACAGTCCATCCGCC
>JBCDJA010000276.1:0-4102 GCA_038748465.1 Pseudomonadota bacterium | reverse complement strand
CTGCGGGCGGCGTTTTACGCCCCCCAAGGCGACCGATTAACGCCTCGCTAAGGCTACCGATTTAAGCTTTCGCTCTCTTCCAGCTTGAGCGATTGCATGGAACGCCCGTCTACATTGCGCGCTGTCGCCGCCTATTTCGATGCCCTTGCCGGATTTGAGGCCGGGACGGACCGCAGCTTGGTCGTCAAAACGCGTCTGTTGTTTGTCGCTACCCTGATCGAAGGGGCGGCGATGGCAACCATTTGCGGGATCTTAGGCTTTGCAGGCCCCGCAAAAATGGGCCTTGCAGGCGTGATGCTGCTTTCTCTTGTCGGTGTTGTGTCCGCGCCGCTCCTTGTTCGCTTCACCGGCCGCATCGGCCCGGCTGGGCTGCTCAATCTCGGCAGCATGATCGCCTTTGCCGTTTGCATGGCCTTGCTCACCGGCGGGGTGATGTCGCCGGCGTCGATTGTCTTGATTTCTTTGCCGCTGGCGGCCGGCTTGTTTTTCGAACGCCGGGGCGCCTTTGTCATGACGGGGCTGGTGAGCCTTGTTTTTATCGGCCTGGCCCTTGTGGAATCGATTGGCCTTCCGGTTGGCGATTTGAGCGCCCCACAGCAAAAAATCCTGCTTCTCATTCTTGCCACCGCAACGGTGTGCAGCGTGGGCGGCATGACAATCGCCTTCATCGATGTGGGGCGGAACGATCGGCGTAACCTCGAGGCAGCCAAAGCTGCGGCCGAATATGCAGCGCGCGTCAAATCAGACTTCCTCGCGGTCATGAGCCATGAGATCCGCACGCCGCTTAATTCGGTCCTAGGCATGACAGGGCTTCTCCTCGATACGAAACTTGACGAGGTACAGCGCGATTACGCCGAGCACGCCAAAATCTCTGGTGAGCACCTGTTGCAGCTCCTCAACGATATTCTCGATTTTTCAAAGCTCGAGGCCGGCAAGGTCGAGCTAAGCGACAGCAGCTTTATCCCGCACACGGAGATTATGAAGGTCTATGAGATCCTTGCCGGCAGTGCGGCCGAAAAACATCTAACCGTCGACGTGATCGCCGAGCCTGAGGTCAGGTGGACCTTCCTTGGCGACGGGGCGCGGTTTCGCCAAGTCATGGTCAATCTCATTGGCAACGCCATCAAGTTCACGCCAGAGGGGACGGTCTCGGTGCACGCATCGGTCAGCGCGCCCCTTGCCAAACCGGCGGAAGGCGAAGCCGATCCCCTGGCGGAGATCGATGAGGCGGACAGGGCGGCACTTACCGTCGAGGTGCGCGATACCGGCATCGGCATATCGCCGCTCAAGCTCAATTATCTGTTCAGAGAGTTTACTCAGGCCGGGGGCCAGCACGATCGCCAATATGGCGGCACAGGGCTTGGGTTGGCGATCTCTAAGCGGCTTGTGGAATTGATGGGCGGGCAGATCGGGGTTGAGAGCATCGAGGGGATCGGGAGCACATTTTGGTTCACGATCCCCCTTGCCATTGAAAGCCGGAAAGAGCCCCGCACGGTCCCCGAGCCGAGCGAGGAGGATTGGGCGGCAAGCCCGAGCGAGCAGGCAGAGAGCGGCGCGCCCTTGCCCCATCTTTCGATCCTCGTTGCCGAGGACAATCTGCCGAACCAGACGGTTATTCGCCTGTTGCTTGAGAAATTTGGCCAGTCCGTACGCATCGTTTCCAACGGTCTTGAGGCGCTGGAGGCGCTTAACGAGGACCAGTTTGATGTCGTCTTTATGGATATCCAGATGCCGGAGATGGATGGCATCGCCGCGACCCAAGAGATCCGCCGGATGGACGGGCCGCTTGCCAACATCCCGATTATCGCGCTGACCGCCCATGCAATGGACGATGAACGCGAGACGTTGCTCGGGGCGGGCTTTGACGATTTTATGGCAAAGCCCATCGCTGTCGCGGCGCTTTTGAGCCTCGTGCGCACCTGGTCCGAGCGCCTGGGCAAGGGGGAGGCCCCGCAAGCCCATGACGGCCCTGACGCGCTCACGGGCGATGATGAAAAGTCCGTCGCCTGATCGCTCCCTCGTACCAATCCATTTGACCTGGCAAGCGCCTAACGGTTCTCCATCTGAAGAGCTTAGGCCCGTTGTGGGGTCCCTTCTGCGCACCGATGCTCTATGGTCGGCCAGCACAGGGAGGTGTCGTGCCGATGGAACGCGTCTTTACGCTTGATGGGATCAAAAACTTCAGGGATTTCGGCGGCTATAAAAGCTCGTTTGGGGGCCAGGTGCAGGCCAAGCGTCTCTACAGGTCCGGAGCCCTTTCCTCCGTGACGCCGACCGATGACACGTTTTTGCGCGGTCTTGATATCCGCCAGGTGTTCGATCTGCGCGGGCCGGATGAGCTCGAGCGCCACCCCACCAATTGGACAAACCCCTCAACAGCGTTTCGCCATGTCCCCATGCCGGCCGGCGACATGCTGGCGCCCGGCGGACTTCTCGACCTCATCAAACGCGGCGATTTCGATGAGGCGGCGGCCGTGGCCTATATGCATAAGAGCTACCGCAAGCTGATCGTTGAGGGGGCGCCGGCCTTTAAAAGCTTTCTGGAGCAGCTTGCAGGCCAGGAGACGGGGGCGATCGTCGTCCATTGTATGGCGGGCAAAGATCGCACCGGCATCGCTGTTGCGCTCGCCCAATTGGCCCTTGGTGTGGCGTATGAGGACGTGCTTGAGGATTATCTGCTGACCAACGACCGGATTGATCCAGATGCCCAGGCCGAGAATTTTCGGACCCGTTTGATGGCGATCGGCTTTCCCGAGGTTCCGCACCCGGTCATGCGGCCCCTGTCCGGGGTCGAGGTGGCCTATTTCGAAACATCGATGACCGCAATCGATGAACGCTATGGCAGCGTCGAAGGGTACCTCTCGGAGGGCTTGGGCCTTCCTGCCTCAACGTTGGAGGGGCTTCGCCGGCAGTTTTTGGAGGGTTGAGCGCCCGGCCGGCGGAATGGTGGTGGCCCGCGAGGCGGCGCCGGGCGGCCCCCACCAGGGTTAACGCGCGCCCAATTTCTGGCGTCTTGCTTGCACCGCCTTCGCCACAGCCAAGGTGGGGACCCTCCTATGAGCCAATGGATTGCTCGACTTATCGGGGCAACGGTCGTTGCGGTAATGGTCATGTTCAGCCGCGAAGACGCCTTTGCCACCACCACGATTGCCGTCGTCAGCGGCGCCATCGTGATCTTTTTGATCAACTTGCAGATCCTTCGCGGGCCCAGACGTCCAAGGGCCCGGCAACGGACAAGCGAGGCCGGCAAAGCGGGCCGGTAACGGTTGGGCTCGCTGGGGCACGCGCCGTCCGATCGCGGGGTGATGCGTGCCGGCTTGACGCCAGGCGGGCCCGTGACGGTAGATCAGGGCCGCTTTGTCTTAGAGGGCCTGTCCATGTCGTCTGCCAGCCAACCTGAAGCCGCGGCTGAGGCCCCGGTTAACTTCCGCCACAGCTTCCGTGTCCCCTATGGCGATTGCGACATGCAAGGCGTCGTCTTTAACGCCAATTATCTCGTTTATATAGACGATGCCTTCGACCGCTGGATCGCGTCTGTTCTTGGGGCGGATTATCTGAAGCAGTTGGACGTCATGGTCAAAACCGCCGCTCAGGAATGGATTGCGGCAGCTCGCCATCCAGACATTGTGACGCTTGAGATGACGGTTGAACGGTGGGGCCGCACCTCGTTTGACGTCCGGACGGATATGGCGACGGCCGATGGCCCGGTCATGACCGCACGGCTTCGTTATGTATGTGTTGATAGCACGACCCATCGCCCCAAACCGGTGCCGGACGGGGTGCGCGCCCAGTTGGCGCAAAGCCGGCCGACCGAGGTTTAGCCAACTTCAGGCGGGATTTCCTGCAAGGCTTCTTCAAGCTGCGAGAAGCTCGGCTGGGACGTCGAGGGGACGTTACCGCGGCCGATCTCAATCGACACCTGGGGCGCGTTGCCGTGCAGATGGGCAACCAGCACATCGCGGATGATGCAATAAAACTGCGCGTCTTCTTCGTAGGTTTGTTTTAGCCGGGCGGCCATGGGGCCAACGAGGCCATAGGCTAGGAACACCCCAAGGAAGGTTCCCACCAAGGCGCTGCCGATCATCTTGCCCAACACTTCCGG
>JBCDJA010000275.1:0-4118 GCA_038748465.1 Pseudomonadota bacterium | reverse complement strand
CGAATGTCGCGAGCGCGAACGCCAGATTGTTAAGGTAAACGGATCAACCAACCGGATGAGGACGTTAACTATCCGCGCCGACGTAACACGTCACCTAAAACGGGAAACCATGAATCCCCTTTAGGCAGCAGGCGGACAACCCTGGACTGCACTAACGGATGCAAGGTCGCCCATCGGTGGCGAGGGGCGGCTGCAGGTGGCGATGTGTGGATAACGCTGGCCGGCGGACGTGCCCGGGAAGGGGGGCTAGGCGCCCCACCCCAAGGCATCGATGGCCCAATTCTCAAGCACGAGACCCTCATCGGCCGGGACTGCCGCGAGCCCAAACGCCTTATCGAGTTCAAAGGCAGACCAGCCGAGGTCGAACTCTTCCAAGGCATTTCTGACATCGCGGTAATAGGCGGCTCGGTCGTCTTCCTCGGCGAAAATAATGGCGCCGAACTCGTTGACGGTCACGAAAGTGCCGTGCTCCTTCTCCCAATCATCAAGCCGCTTAAGCTGATTGCGGATTTTGCCGGCATTGTAATCGCCGCCGGGATAAGACACGTCCCGGACATCGGCAAACACATTGTTCCAGACATATTCCTGGTGGGTAAACTCTTCGGGATTGTAATAGTGAACGTTGTAAACGATGTTCGGGTCATCGTAAGGCTCGGTAACCGTCAGTGCACGGATGTGCGACCATACCCCATCGGCAAAGCCATTTGACGAGGACACGATCGTGAACTCGGGCGCTGCCTCGCGTATTGTCTCCACAAATTGGCTTTCAATCCGCTGCCAATCGCGGTGATCGTTCATGAACGGCTCGCCCTGGGTCTCCAGAAACACATCTTCGGGCGAGAACCGCCCATTGACATAGGCCGCAAACTCCCCCCACCAGGCATCGTATTGATTGATCGACCACTGATTGTTCGGAGCATTCACATAATCGGGCCGGTGCCCCACGCCGATGGGCGTGATGACAACCGCCATACCGGCATCGATGATCTTTTGCATGAAGCCGGCAAATTCGAGCACATAAGCGTTGCTCGAGGGGTTCATGGCCTGGCCGGTTGTGAGATATTGATCCGGATCCATCATGAGGCGGATGTTTTCCACCCCAAGATCGGCGAGATATTTGAGTTCATCCGGGCCCAGCTGGCTCATGGAATACCGGTCGACATTGATGCCGTTGTCGAGTTTTTCCCAGTGCGCCGGAAAGCCGTTATTGGATGGCGCGGGGGCTTGCGGCGCGGGGGCTTGCACCGCCTGAACAGGCGCGGGCGTTGGGGCAAGGGACTGGCCGGTCAGCCCGGCCGGATCGAACATCAACGCATCGATCCGCGCATATTCGTGCCCTTCGACCGCACCGGTAAGGGTCACGATATCGCCGGTGGACAACGATACGCTCTCAGACAACGTCACATCGCGCAAGCCGCGGGCCTGGGTGCTCGTCCCGCCATTGTAATCGGACAGGGTGTGCCGTCCGACAGCAGAGCCATTGACCGAAAGAGTCAGCCCCGCCTCGCCATCAACCTCATCGAAAACACGCGCAGAAATGGTGTAGGTGCCATCCGGCCCTGAATATCGAAAGCTTGCCGTCCCTGAAGAACCGTCCGACACCGAGGCGTCTTCGCCTTTGAAGGTGAGCCGAATGCCCGCCTCTCCCTGGCCGAGATGGGAGAGCGCTTCGGTCTTGTAATAGCCGGACAAGGCCGTGTCCTCGGCCTCAACGATAAAGCGAGCCGGCGCGGCGTTGCTGGGGCCGAAGCTGGGCACAGACCCGCCGGCAAGGGCCGCCGGCACAATTGCTCCGGCACCGCCCACTGGAACGAGGCTGACATAATCGATGCGGCCCAATTCGCCGCCCGACCGCGTGGAGGAAATGCCAATCCGGTCCCCGGCATCGAGATCGAGCGTGGTCGAAAAAGTGTGGCTGGCTTGCGAGGACGCGGCCGCCCATGTCGCCCCGCCGGTCCCGCCGGCAACAAAAGACTCAACCGCCGAACCGTTGTGGTTAAGGCCAAAGGTCGCCCGCCCGTCGGTTTCGTCGAAATATCCGAGCTCGACCTGATAGGTGCCGGCAAGCCCGTTGAAGGCGAAGGAGGCCGACCCTTCGGCGCCGTTGGGCGTACTCAGCGGCAGGCGTAACCCCTTGCCGCCGGAGGCCGCGGCCACTTCTTCGTACTCATAAAGGGACTCGATCGTGAGGTTTTCCGCCTCAAACGAATAGGACTGCACACCACCGCCAGACATCGCTACTCCAAATTCACACGCCGCCACTCTTTTCTTTGGGAGCAGCACTCATCATTTTGAAAGGTGGCGCGGGGGGAAGCACTAATACTTGATGCGCCAATGAAGGATCGCGCGCCTTGTGCCATGCAACGGAAAAAGCCCGCAATTAAATTGTGTTATAAAACCTGGCGTAAGCCATTAAGCCTAAAAATGCAAAGGGCATTATGACTAATTTTCGCCCCACTTATTAACCTTTTTTATCACAGTATTTTTCAGTCCTAGGGCGCTTGCCTTGGGTGCGGGTGCAATCCGATTTTGTTTCTCTATAAAATAACTTTCTGAAAATTGCTGTATAAAAAATTTTAATACTTGCTTGTGCGTCGCAAATAAAAGATTTTCTTTTTTGTTTTATGTTATTCGCAGAACCACTCGGGCGACCACGCATTGACCGCGCTCGGCCCCGAGGCTCGCCACAGAGCCAAACCGCCAGGCAGGAAGAAGACGATAAGCTTCTCATTCCCGCCCTATTGGGCTTTCAAATTCCACAATTGCCACAGGGTGATCTGGCGACGAGAGCCGAAGGACGGCCCCTAAAGAGGAAATTTTTAGCACTTGGCTTTAAACCCAAGCGTCAAACGCGGCCTAACGCGGCGCGGGTGAGATCGCCCTGGCATGCCGGAAGCCTCGGACCGGCGGAATGGGAACCCTCGGCATTGGCTCGCCGGCAATGACACGGCGAGTGCGGCAAAGATGGGTGGGTTTCGGGTACCGTGGGCGCGCCGCCAAATCGCGGTATGGTGAGCTCGTTGGCACTTCAGGCGGGTTGACTTCGCCAGGGGCGAGGGTCAGCTAATGCAAGCGCGCAGGCCCCAAATGCTTGAGGTCTCGACCGCGCAAGGGATCCCGCGGTTCGACGAAACTGAACAATAAGGTGCTGGGAGCACAGTGTCACAACCGATGACAGGGCGTACCGGGACAGGATTACCAGGAGCCGGCCATACAATGCTGCGCCAGCTTGCACTTCACACCCTTGCTCGCACGCGATTGGTGCCGCTGGCCGCGGGCCTTGTGTTTGCGTGCGCTACGCCCGCATCAGCCCACCCCCACGTCTACATCGACATGATTTCCGCGCCGGTGTTCAACCAAGTCGGGCAAATGACCGCGCTTTCGGTCGATTGGACATTCGATGAGTTTTACTCGCTTTTTGCAACCGCGGCCCTGTCGCCGCCGCCAGCCGATGCATCCGAGCCGACCGCCCCTAATCCGCCTAAGGACATCCTGCTCGAATTGGCGAAGGCGAATTTAGACAATCTTAAATCGGTCGATTATTTTACTTTTGTGTCGGTTAATGGCGACCAACCGATCTATGGCCCGATTGAGACTTACGATTCAGAGATGCGCGGTGGGCGGCTGGCCATGTCGTTCATCCTGCCCCTTGCAGCCCCTGTCGATCCGCGTACCGCCCATGTTTCCTATGCTGTGTATGACCCAACCTTCTATATCGAGGTGCTGCACTGGTCCGGTGTGGAGCCAAGCGCCGACCCGTCCCTTGCGCAATCGTGCACTGCGATTGCCGCAAGCTGGGGCGATCAAAGCCCTAGCGGCCTCACCCAGGTTGAAGACAATCCCGATCTGGCGACCTACTTTTACGTCACCTATTTTAAGGTTCCGCCGACGGTCACGCTGGGTGAAGGCGCGCCAGAGGGGTGCTATGCGGATATTTTGGAGCCCAACCCAACCGAAGAACTCCTTAACTTTGCAGCCGCCATTGATCGAATGGAGACAGGGCCAAATGGGCTGGGTCGCCACTTTGCCGAGACCGTTACCTTACGCTGCCAATCAGAGAGCTGATTGATGAGTTTGGCGAAACCAGAAACGTCCCGTGCGGTTGTTACCGGCGTATT
>JBCDJA010000274.1:0-4124 GCA_038748465.1 Pseudomonadota bacterium | reverse complement strand
GGTTGGGTTTGTGAGCCCTGGACAGGATCTCACCGGCGATCCCAAGGTGCATAGCGGCTTTTATCGGATTTTCGAGACCCTCGAGATCGAGAGCGGCGCCTTTGCGGGCTCTTTCCGGTCCGCCTACGGCAAAGGCCTTCTCGATGCGGAGGAAGTGCACGTCATGGGCCACAGTCTTGGCGGGGCGCTTGCCTCCCTCGCGGCCATCGATGCCGGCATTCAAGTGCCGGATGCGGCCCGCCGGGTGAACCTGACCACCTTGGCCTCCCCGCGCGTTGGAGATCCCGGATTTGCAGCGCTCGCCCGGCGCCTAGGCAGCGCGCAGCGGGTGTGCAATTTGGTCGATGTGGTGCCCACCGTTCCCATTAGCGCCAAACCCTTCCGTTATGAGCATGTTGGGACCGTTGTGAAATATTCCTCGTTCGATTATCCGGCGAACCTCGTCAACAATCTCGGCACGAGGGGCCGTCAGGCGCTTTGCTGGCATGATCTTGACTCCTACAATCTGATGATTTCGTCAGGCCACGAAATACCCAACGAATCGCGCTGCTTTTCGTTTTAGGGGCGGCGTGGACTGGCGGCGGCGCGGGATAACAGCCGAGGCGGCATGACGGCAGCGCCCGATGACGGGCGGGACGTGGCTAGGATGCCGCGTTCGGGCCAACCGCCTCCCGCACGCGCGACAAAGCCTCGGCGATCCCCACCCGGTGGACCGGGCAGGTGGGGGGCAGGGCCGCCAAAAGGCGACTTGGCGTGCGCCGATCGAGGATCACAAAGACGCCTTTATCGTCGCGTGAACGGATGAGCCGGCCGAAGGCTTGGGCGAGCCGCAACCGGGCGACATAATCATCGTAGGCTTTGCCCCCCAACACTTCCCGGCGGGCCTTGTGAATAAGCGAGGGTTGCGCCCAGGGCACCCGGTCCAGCATCACCAGCCGGAGGGACCGTCCGGGTACGTCGATGCCCTCTCGCAGACTGTCCGTACCGAAAAGACACGCATCCTCATCTTCGCGAAACAGGTCAATCAGCGTTCCCGTATCGACCGCATCGACGTGCTGCGCGTAAACCGGCAGGCCGGCTTCCTCAAGGTCTCTTGCAATGCGTCGATGCACCTCGCGGATCCGCCTGATGGCCGTCAGAAGACCCAGCGTGCCGCCCCCTGCGGCCAAGCACAGGCCCCGATAGGCCCCAGCCACCTGATCAAGGTCCTGTTTGTCGACATCGGTCACCACCAGCACTTGGGCTTGGCGTTCGAAATCGAAGGGCGAGTTGATTTTTAGGTGGGTTGGCGGAGCGTCGAGATGCACAACGCCGCAAAGCTGATTTGCGGTAGCTTGTGCAGCAGCCTCCTCAACGCCGGGTGGATAAAGGGTCGCTGAGGTAAAAACCGCCCCTTGGGTATTGTCGAGGACGGTTTGCGCGAAGGCTTGCATCGGATCGCGCCAATGGCGGGTAAGACCCACATCTGTATACTGACCGCCGAGGCGATCGACGACCAGCCGATCGATCACCGCCTCATCCCCCATGTCATCCACTTGGCCACTCCCCTCAATCGCAAGCAACAGGCCGATCCAGCCGGGCAGCATGTCCTCGGCCCGTCGTGCAAGGCCCCGCTGCATTGCCTCGAGCCGGATGCGCGTTTCGCGGTCGTCCTCGCTCTGCCCCTCGACAAGGCGTTTTTCGAAAGCATGGGCGAGGGCCCTCAGGGCCTTTGCAAGGGCGATGAGGTCGCTTGCGAAGTCAACGGCCGTACCTGCAAGATCGCCCGATGGCGGATGCACGAGGGCTTCTTGACCGTAGGCGGTGGCACCTGGCCGTTCGGTCCGGGCCGTGACTTGCTCAAGGGCGGCTGCGAAAAATCGGTCACCGGCGGTTTGCAAGGCCTCTGCTTCGGGCGATGCGGGGAGACGATGTGGCAGGGCCGCGGCCGACCGCACGACCGCCTTAAGGGCCGCCTCGCTGGCCTCATCGCCGTCTACAAGGTCGCCGGCGCGCTCAAAAAGGCCGCGGCTGCGCCCGCGCGACCGGGGGTCTTCAAGGCCGCGGATCCAGCGTCTCAGATCGGCGCATTCGCGAACCGTTAGCGCGAGGGAAAACGCGCTGTCGGCCGCATTGAGCAGATGATGGCTTTCATCAAAAACGATGTGACGGAGCGGCCAGGAGCTTTCCGCTGCTTCATCCTCCGACGGATCTTCCGCCGATGGGGGAGCGGCTTGGCCGCGGCGCTGGGCTTCAACAAGGAGCACCGCATGGTTGGCGATGACCAGGTCGGCCCGCTCGGCCCGGCGTAAGGATTTCTCGACAAAGCATTTGCGATAATGACTGCAGGCGGAATAAACGCATTCGCCGCGGCGATCGGTGAGCCGTGCGCCCACCCCGTCAGGTCGGCTGCCGCCCCAAGGGGTTGCGAGGCGTGGCATGAGCCAGCCTGGGAAATCCCCGCCGATCATGTCCCCGTCCTTGGTATGGCGCAGCCACCGCGCCACCAACGCAAGGCCCACCGGGTCTAGGGATTGTTGGGCGACAGCCTCTTGGAAATTCAGCAGACAAATATAATTTTCCCGCCCTTTGCGCACCGCGACCTTGGCGGCTTTATCGCCCCCATCGACAAAGACGCGATCGAGCTCGGCCACGAGTTGGCGTTGCAGCGCCTTGGTGTGGGTGGACAGCCACACCCCGCGCCCGTTCTTGCCCATCCACGCCCTGGCCGGGGCAAGGTAGCCTAACGTTTTGCCGGTCCCGGTTGCGGCCTCGGCGATCACAAGGTTCGGGTGGCCCGGTTCGGCCGCCGGGGTAAAGGCCCTTGCAAGGGTCTTTGCGTATTCGCGCTGGCCCTCCCGCTCCTCAAGCCCGTCGCCGAATTGGGCGAGCGTAGCTGTCAATTCTGCCTCCGCCTCGGCCCCGTCGATCGGCTCAACCCCAGCCGGTGGGGGCGAGGCGACGTCCTCGAAATCGGTAAGGCCGCTCCAGACCTCAAACCCGGTTCCGCCACTGTTGCGCTGCGCCGGATCGGTAAGGCGCGAAAGCACGACCGCGGCCCAAGGCCATCGCGCACGCACGAGCACCCGGGCGAGCCGCCAGGCCTGGGCCCTGTCGGCCTCCGGACGATGCACCAGTCTCGCCAAAAGGGCGCGGGCGATGCCATCGAGGGCAAGGGCCGCTTCGTCCGGACTGTGCGGGACGTCAAGGTCCAGATAGCGGCTGAGGGCCGGGGCGCTGGGCGTGCAAAATGCCGCGGGCTCGCAAAACGCAAAGAGCTCCATGACATCGTAATGGCGCAGCGGGTCGAGCGGTCCGGGCAAACCGATCCGCCGTCCGGTAAACGCCGTGTGGCAGAGCAGCACCCGGTGTTCGCTAAGAAAGGCAGCAAGCTCTGGCCCCGTGAGATCTTCAACCTCTCCGTCCTGGCTGACGCAAAGCGCCCGCCCGCGGGTATGCATCAGCATCCAGGCCGGCCAAACCGGGTCCGGCGGCGCGCCGTCCGGTGCGGCGTCCTCAGAGGAGGTATCGAGAAGAAGGCCGGTTTCCGGGCCGGGGGTGATCACGGCGGAGGCCATTTCCTTCGGCTGCAAAAGCCTTTAGCGTCGCGAGCGTTTTGAATCGGAGGATAAGACTAGTGCAGCCCAAGGCCGATAGCGAGGCAGACTGGAAAGCCGCCGCCGTGGACGCCAAAGCCTGGCCCTTTGAGGAGGCGCGCCGTCTCCTAAAGCGGGTTGATGGTCTGCCGGACGATCATGTGGTGCTGTTTGAGACGGGCTACGGCCCCAGCGGATTGCCCCATATCGGCACCTTCGGCGAGGTTGCGCGCACCGCCATGGTGCGCCAGGCCTTCTCGCTTTTGTCCAGCCGCCCGACGCGATTGATCGCGTTCTCCGATGACATGGACGGCATGCGCAAAGTGCCGACCAATGTTCCCAACCAGGAGCTTTTGGCCGCCCATCTCGACAAGCCCCTGACCCAGGTGCCCGATCCCTTCGGAACCCACGAAAGCTTCGCCCACCACAACAATGCCCGGCTGTGCGCCTTCCTCGATCAGTTTGGCTTCGATTATGAGTTCTTCAGCGCGACCGAGTGCTATACGTCTGGGCTGTTCGACGCGGCGCTGATGCAGGTGCTTCGGTGCT
>JBCDJA010000273.1:0-4143 GCA_038748465.1 Pseudomonadota bacterium | reverse complement strand
TCCGCACTTTCGAGGACGGTCCTTTTTATGTCCGCTCCCTCATGGAAACGACCGTCTGCGGAGAGCGCGTCTGCGGTACCCATGAGACATTTTCTGGGGCGCGGCTGCGCTCACCTCTCGTTAAGGCCATGCTGCCTGTCCGGATGCCGCGACGGGCCCGGCGGCGTCAGCACGGATAAGGACCGTCAAGCGGCCGGCGTTTACACCTGCTGGGTGTCGGTCTGCGCCGGTTTGCCAGTTTCGCCCAACGGTGCTGGGTCGCTCACCGAGCCGGGCCGTGCGTCAGCTTCTTCCGCTGCTTCACGGGCTTTGCGGGCGGCGATGTCCCTTTTGAGGGTGCGCATTTGCCAAATGTAAAAGCCCACCGCCAGGGTGAAGACCATCGCCCCTTCAATGATACCGAAATATTCTCTCAGCATGTCAGCGCGCCTCCCGGGAGAGGGCCAGTCCCATTCGTTCGTGCTCGGCAGAACGGGCCATCAGCTCAAGGAGGCGACCGAACTTCGCATCGGCCGTGCGCGGCGGGGCGGGCCCCCGGGCGCTTGCTGCCGCCTCGACAAGAAAGGCAACTGAGGGATCGGTCGGGGCGGTGCTAACCGGGACCAACGGAAACGGGGTCAAGCTGCCATAGGCCAGCAGCTCGATTTTGCGGTGATTGTCGGTCACGGCACGCACGGAGATGCTGTCGAACCCATTGCGCGCCACCTCCCGCCCGATCTCCCGGTAAATGAGCGCTGCCGCGCGGATCGCTGGCCGGCAGGACAGGGGAAGCCCGGCAATTCCGGTAAGGGCGCGATCGTAATAGGTGTCGGCGACCTTGAGCAGGTGGCCGACAACCTCGCCGATCTGCGGCGTGAAGGCGGGCTCTGCAAGCAAGCGCTCGCGACACACATCGTTCGCATCGAGCCATTCGGTGGGCAGATAAAGACGTCCCGCGCGTGCATCCTCACCGACATCCCGTGCGATGTTGGTCAGTTGCATCGCAAGGCCGAGATCGGCGGCCCGGGCCAAAACCTCCGGCTCCCCGGTCCCCATAATGCGGGCCATCATGACGCCAACGGTGCCGGCGACCCGGGCTGAATAGTCTAAAAGGTCCTCTAGGGTGGTGTAGTCCCGGCCCGCTGCGTCCCAGGCATATCCCTCGATCAGCGCCAGGGGCAGTGCGCGCGGAAGGTCATAGGCCTCCACCACCGCCGCAAAGGCCCGATCGGCAATATTGGCCTCGGGCCGCCTTGCATAAACGCGCTGCAGCCGCTCGCGCAGGCGCGCCACAGCAGCGGTCGGATCAGGCGATGGGGCATCGACGAGATCGTCCGACAGGCGACAAAACGCATAAAGCGCCCGTGCGGCCGCGCGCACCGAAGGCGGGAGCAAAAGCGATGCCGTGAAAAACGAGCGCGAGCCGTTTTTGATCAGCCTATCGCACAGCACACGGTCCGTTGCATCGAGCGCGAGGCCATGGCGACCTTCAGTTCTTGTCTTAGGCGGCACGGACAAGCTCCTCCCCATGGGGTACGATCTTGTCCAGGATTTTCGCCGATTCGACGACGCTTGGCATGCCGGCGCCCGGATGGGTGCCCGCACCGACAAGGAAAAGATTGTCGATCTCTTCGCTGATATTATGGGGACGGAAATAGGCGATCTGGGTGATCCTCGGCTCAAAACCGAAGGCCGCGCCCTTATAGGACAGAAGCCGCGTCTCGAAATCGTTCGGGGTCATCAAGCGTGAGCTGACGATCGATTTTGAAAGGCCCGGCAGTATTTCGCGTTCAAGGAACGCTTCGATTTTTTGGCGGTAGGGCTCGGCCGCCACGTCCCAGTCGATGCCGGCATCAAGGTTGGGGACGGGTGATAAGACATAAAACACATCGTGCCCCGGCGGCGCGACGGAGGCATCGGTGGCGGTTGGCCGGTGCAAATAAAGGCTGAAATCGTCGGCCAGAATCTTGCGATCGAAGATATCGGTTATCAGGTCCTTATACCGATCGCTCAGAAGGATCGTGTGGTGGTCCACGTCGTGGTATTGGCGATTCGTGCCAAAATACCAGACCATGAGGCTCATGGAATAATGGGCGTTTTGGAGTTTTCTGTCGGTCCAACGCCGCCGCCGCGAGGCCGGCATGAGGTTGCGATAGACCCAGGCCGGATCCCCGTTCGACACCACGATATCGGCGCTAACCCGCTCCCCGCCGGCCAATTTGACGCCAACTGCCCGGCCGCGCTCCACCAAAATTTCGTCGACATCGCAATTGAGGCACACCCGCCCCCCTTGCCCCTCGACAAGATTGGCAAGGCCACGAACAAGCGCGCCGATGCCGCCCATCACGTAATGCACGCCCCATTCGCGTTCGAGATAGGAGATCAAGCTGAAGACCGAGCTTGCCCGCATGGGGTTACCGCCGATGAACAGCGGATGAAAACTCAGGGCGCGCCGAATGTTCTCGTCTTTGATGTAGCTTGAAACCAGGGCGTGGACGGAGCGATAGGCCCGTCGTTGCATCAAGACCGGCAGCGCACCGACCATACTGGTGATGGTGTTAAACGGCCGGTCCACCATTTTCACAAATCCGGACTCAAAGCAGCGTTTGCTCTCCTGCAGGAAGCGTTCATAGCCGTCTACATCACCGGGATTAAAGGACGCCACCTCCCGGCGCATCGCGTCCCCGTCCCGCATGCACCGAAACCTCCGGCCATCGGCAAAGCGAATTACGTAACAGGGGTCGAGGTCGTGCAGGGTAATGTCGTCGGCCATTGTGCGCCCGCACAGCGCCCACAACGCCTCAAAGACAAACGGGGCCGTGAGAATCGTTGGGCCGGCATCAAAGCGAAACCCGTCCTGGGCAAACACGCTGGCGCGCCCGCCCGGTTGCTCAAGGCGCTCAAGGATTGTGACCCGGTATCCGCGGGCGCCGAGGCGGATTGCAGCGGCAAGGCCGCCAAGGCCGGCGCCGATTACAACGGCGTGGGGGCGGGGGTCTCGGTTCTGGCTGGGGGAGAGGGGCTGAATTGCTGTCATCATGGGTTGACAGTTAAGGGTGTAAAGCCGAGCAAAGCAAGTCAATCCATGCGTGTGTCTTCACTGGGCGGTAGTCGGTCTCTGACAAGGCGGGCGATAGCCTCAGGTGCAACCTCGTGCACCAGGTGCCCCCCTTCCGCGATCTCCACCAGCGCGCCCTGCGGTGCGCGGTCTGCTGCCTGACGAGACACCGAAGGCGGCACCATCGGATCGTCCTCGGCAACGATAAGAGTGATCGGCGTTTCGATCGTTGCCAGGCGCTCTTGCAAGGGCTCGAGGTCCCAATTGGCCATCATGCCGAGGGCGCCTGCGACATGGGCTGGGTTGCGGAAAAGCTTGGCATAACAATCGATGCCGGCCGCATCGATCTTCGAGCCCGTCATGGAGAGGATCTGACCTGCCGAATCGACCATTCGTGCCCGCATGGAAAAAAGCCGCGGCACGAACGGATTGAGAAACAGCATTTTCGCCAGAGGTGAAAACACGGCATTGGCTTGCATGGGCTTGAGGGCGGCATTGAGGCCAAAGAGATGCTTCGGCTTAATCGTTCCGTCTGCGGTCATTTCAAGCAGCACGGCGGCGCCTGCGGAATGGCCGATGCCGCCCACCGGGTCAGCCTCAAGATGGGCCAACAGCGCGCCCACCGATTGGGCCATGCCCGGCAGGGAGAGCAATCGATCATCCGTCGTTTTACTAAATCCATGGCCCGGCAGATCGAGCGCCATGACCCGGTAGTCGTCCGCCAGGACCGGCAAAAGATCGCGAAACGAATGGGTCGACGCGCCGGTGCCGTGGATAAGGAGGAGGAGAGGGGCGTCCTTTGGGCCGGCTTCCTGAAGATGCCACTCGACCCGCCCAAGCCGCACAAACCGGCTCAGCTCCCGGTTGGGCCAGGCGCGGCCGTCGGTCTCCCAATCCAATCTTTCATCGAGCGATCCAAACACCGGCGGCTAGCTTGCTTGCAGGTAATGGCTGACAAGGCTTGAGACACTGGCCGCATCGACCCGGGGCAGGGTGCAATAATCCGCCTTAAGATCGTTTGCAAGCGCGCGTGCCGCCTCCCGCGGGCGGCGGCCAATATCGATGATGATGGCATCAAGCCCGCTGGCAACGAAATGTCGGGCCAT
>JBCDJA010000272.1:0-4154 GCA_038748465.1 Pseudomonadota bacterium | reverse complement strand
GCAAGGCAAGGTTCTGACGGCTATGCAGAGCGCGATGGCGGGCATGCAGCAGCAGTCTAATGGAATGGCCGGCGAATTTAGCCGCCGCATGCAGGAACTCAGTGCACGGTCTGAAGCGCTCGGGACGGCTGCCGAAACCGCGCAGAAACTTGCCGGCGAACAGCAGCAGTTTGCAAGCCTGCGCGGTGATATGAGCGAGACGTTCCATTCCACGGTCAAGGCTTTGAACGAGGCGGTGGAAAGCTATGCCCTTGCGGCTGAGGCCATGCAGGCGCAATCGGAGGCCGCGCGGAATGCGGTTCAAAGTTTCGATGAAGGGGCGGGGGCTGAGCTTTCGACGCTCAATTACGCCGCATCGGCGCTAAAAGATGTGGTCGAGCAGACCAAGGGCGAGGTGCTGGACAGCACCGTGCGGATCACCAATCGGGCCGAGACCTTTGAGCAAGGTCTCGACACACTGAGTAAACAGGCCGAGCAGGGCCTGGGGCTTATTCAGCAGGCGGCTGCCGCGCTTAACCAGCGGGGCGAAGCGGCGGGCGGCCGGATGGACGGTGCGGCCACGCGCATTGAGGACATCCACACCCTACTGGCGCGGGCACTTGGCAATATCGATGAAAAAGCTGACCGGCTTGCCGAAATCAAATCGCAAATTGTGCGCTCTGCTGATGCAATGGATCGGGGGTCGGAGTTCACGCGCCGGGCGATGGCCGAGATTTTGGATGCTGTCCGCAAGGACAGCGACGAGTTCCGGCGCCTAATCCAAGACATGGCAAACGACGCTGCGGCGAATGGGCGTAACGGTCAGGGCACCGGGCGGCCAACATCAGACGGCTACTGATTGGCGTTTCTTGCGGGCCGCGCGTTTTTGGCTGCCCTTATTTGCACCAATCGGCCTTATAGCCACGATATTCCACGGCAAGTCCTAGGCGGATCATTTCCTTGGCAAGGTCCGCCCCGCCCACATAAACGGTCGCAAGGGTGCGGCCATATTGATCCTGATCATAGCGTACAAGGTCGATCGCGCCGGTTGCGCCGAGCCGCTCTGCCAAAAAAGCCTTCGCCCGCAAACCCAACAGGCGTTCTGCCAAGCATTCCGCGCCGCCGATTTCGGGTGCGTCGATGCCTTTGATGCGGATTTTCTCCTTACCGAGAACAAAACTGTCCCCATCGATAATTTCCACAGCGCGTCGACGCTTTGTCTTTGGCCTCTGAGCCTGGCGTGAGGCGCTGGCGCGGGAGGTGGTTTTCTTGCGTTGGAATGCCGTGAGCTGTTCGAAGGATTTAAGGATCTGCCTCTGGGTTTTTCGTTTCCACATCGCTGTCCTCGTCTGGTCTTGCCTCAATCCGATGTCTTTGTTCGCACGACAGCCTTGAAGAAGTCGAGATAGGCGTGCGCGACGGCCGTCTCGCTGTAGGTGGCGTCATAGGCCAGGCGACCGGCATCGGCCATAGCGCGCGCGGCGGCCGGGGCGTTGAGGACCTCACAGAGCGCCTCGCCAAGGGCTTTCGCATCGTCAACAGGCACCAGACGCCCGGTATCATCTGGTGTGATGAGATGGCGTGGGCCGTCCGATGCGGCAGCAACAACCGGCACCCCATGGGCCCACGCTTCTAAAATCACATTCCCCAGGGGCTCGTGGCGGGACGGGCAGGCGAGCACCGTCGCGCTTGCCAGCAAGTCGGCAATGTCGCGCCGCCATCCGAGAAACCGCACCCGGTCTGCCACACCGCCCTCGAGCGCCGCTGCCTCCAGCGCTGGTCGCAAGGGGCCCTCGCCCGCGAGCCATAAATGGGCATCGGGCACATCGCCCAGGGCCGCGATCAGCACGTCAAAGGCTTTGTTTTCGTGCAGTCGGCCAAGCGCAAGGATCACTGGCGTGCCGGGAGGAGTGCCGATTGGGGCAGGGTCGAGGGGGGTGCCAGGGCTCGCATCGGCGAAATTCGGCAGGTAATGGGTGCGCTGCTCCGGCCAGCCGTTCTCCCGCAGATAGGTCACGATGCCCGGAGTGTTGCCGATGAGGTGGTCGCAGCGTTTGTAATATTTCAGCTTGTAATAGCCCCCGAGCCGGGCCGCGAAGACATAAGGTCCGGGACGAACGGCCCCGGTTGCCCGGTTCATCCAGGTGAGCACCACATCGGGGGCAAGCGCCTTAAGCCGGCCCCGGAGCGCAAGCGGTGTTCGCACGTCCAGCGTGCCGCCAAAGGGCAGGGTTTCAGGAGCGAGGCCAACCGCGCTAAGGCGGCCAACCCGGTCCGGTTCCTCGCGAACGATCAAGCTTTGGCGGAATGCCTCGCCCGCATACCGCGGCAAGGCCGCAGACAACCGCTCAAAAAAGGCTTCTGCGCCCCCGCGGGCCGCGCCCGCCATGATTTGCACCACGTGCACCAGGGATTGCCCTCCATTTCAGGTCGATAAACCACGCCGGCCCCATTTTTTGAACAGCCGACCGCGATTGGGCGACTTATGCTACACAAACCGAGCGTCTGCGACTTGGCGGCCCATTCCTGGGTCGCTTCGCAGGGCGCGTGACGTCCAGGGAGGGACCGGAATGGCCGGATCGAAGCGACTGACCAGGCGGCAGGCTTTGGGCTTGGGCGCTGCCACAGCACTTTTTGCAGGACCGGCGGCAGGCCAAGATTGGTTCAATCGGGGCCTTGAAATCCTTGAGGGGGTCACGGGCTCGCAAACCCAAGGGACGGGCCTCAGCAACGGCGAAATCGTGCAAGGCTTGAAGGAAGCCCTGCGCGTCGGCACCGATCGCAGCATCTCACAGATCGGGCGGGTGGACGGCTATCTGTTGGATAAATTCATTCGCATTCCCCTGCCCAACACCCTTGCACGCGCGCAAAACATTTTGCGCCCGGTCGGCTTTTCAGGCTTGCTTGACGATCTCGAAACACGGCTCAACCGCGCAGCGGAAACAGGCGCTCCCTTTGCCAAGGGGCTCTTTTACGATGCGATCAGTGCAATGAGCGTTACTGATGCTGTCGACATCTTGCAGGGTCCAGACGATTCTGCGACCCAATATTTTCGGGGTGCGATGGGCCCGGGGCTCAAAGGCGTTTTCCGCCCTGTCATCGACCGGGAATTATCGGATGCCGGGGCCTTTACCTCGCTTGCCTCTATTTCAGATCGCCTGTCCGGCATGCCCATCGGCAATCAGGTTTCCGAAACCGCGCGGGACGATTTGACGGACCATGGATTGAACTATGCGCTCGATGGCTTGTTCTATTATGTCGGCAAAGAAGAAGCGGCCATTCGCAACAATCCGGTCAAGCGCACGTCGGAAATCCTTCGGAAGGTGTTCGGCTAGGCGCAGCCGCCTCTTGGATGGGGCACGATGAGCTCCGTACGGGTTGTTATTCCGGTCTACAAGGCGCAAGCGACGCTTGAACGGTGCCTTGTCTCTGTGAAAAAAAACGCCTTCTGTTCCCTCCATGTCTTTCTGGCTGTCGACGACGGGGACGACTATTCCGCTTGGTGCGGACCGTTTGAGGGCGGAATTGTCGATGCGGTGCGCACGAGCGCCGCCCGGTCGGGCCCATCGGCCGCCCGCAATGCGGGTCTTCGGGGACTTGCGGAAGATTTCGTCGCCTTTTGCGATGCCGACGATCAATGGGGCGAGGGCAGGCTCGAACGCCTTTGCGCCCTTGCCGGCCCTGGGGGCGCTGCCGTCGACAACACCACGGTTATTGGGCCGGACGGCACGCCGCTTCGCCAGGCAAAAACCTGCCAGCCCCCAGGCGATGCGCTCAATCTCATGACCTTGCTTGGGGCCCGTTTGCCGTTTTTTTCGGTGGTGGGGTGCGGTGTGCCGATCCCTGACTGGCCGGATTTAAGGTTTGCCGAAGATCTCGTTTTCAATCTTCAGCTGCTCGAACAGCGGGGGCTTCGCTTTAGCGCTGAGACATCCTATCTGTATCACGTCAATGCTGCCTCGATTTCTGCGAGTGCGGATATCGGGCCGCGGATGGCAGACGCCTATCGGGCGATCCTCGCCGGTTTGGACGCAGGCCAATGGTTTGAAACGCCGGCCATTGCGACCGCCCTCAGGCGGCAAATACACCTCGACCGGGAGACCAACACAGAGTTTCTATCTGGCGGTCTGGCCGGAGAAACCTTAAATGAGTTTGTGGCGCGAAAGAAAAGCGAG
>JBCDJA010000271.1:0-4174 GCA_038748465.1 Pseudomonadota bacterium | reverse complement strand
TCGCCTTGGGCAAGGCATCGCGTTTTTCGATCCCCGATCGGATAACTTGCGAGTAACCCTCGATGCGATTGCCTCTGACCTTGGCAGCATCTCCGAAACTATCGATTTGCATATCACGGAGGAAGGCGGCTTCTTTTGGCACAACAAAGTGGATGACAAATTCTACCGGGCCAAAGGCAAGATATACGGTCACTACATGATCTTGCGTGAGCTTGAGAAGGATTTTGGCGAAGTGATTGGCGAGCGGTCAGGCGTTGCGGACATTTATTCGCGTATGCTGAACAGTCTTGCAAAGGCGGCAAGTCTGCAATCCATGGTCATCTTGAACGGCAAAGCGGACAGCCAGATGACCCCCTGCCATCTCTGTGGCCAGGGATTTTACTTGCTGCGGGCGCGAACCAATTTGCGGGAAATCACCGACATTCTTCGCGACTAAGCGCCCCCCCGGCCAAGCGCAGCCGGCCAGGCGCAGCCGACCGAGCGCAACCGCCGGACGGCCGTGCGAAAGCTTTGTCCGGGCGCGATGTCCCTTGCGGCGGGGGTGAGGCGGTGGCAGGCTTTTGGTCATGAACGAAGTAAAGACGGCGCCTGAGATCCCGCGCCTTGCTGCCAGGGACGGCAAGCGGCGCAAATTCTTATGCGTCGTCGACGGCACGGCCGAATGCGACAAAGCTGTCCATTTCGCCAGCCGGCGCGCCCATCACACCTATGGCGGCGTGACCTTGCTTTACGTGATCCCGCCGGCTGATTTTCAGCACTGGGGGGCGGTGGAGGCCTTGATGCGCGAGGAAGCCCGGGCAGAGGGCGAGGCGGCGCTCACGCGCCAGGCCGACCGCGTGTTTGCTGTTTCCCAGCGCCCGGCAGAACTTGTGTTTCGGGAGGGCGGCGTCCGCGAGGAGATCTTGGCCCTGATTAAAGAAGATCCAGATATCGCGGTTCTTGTGCTCGGCACGTGTACGGATGGTGATGGCCCAGGCCCGCTTGTGAGCGCGCTTGCTGGGCGGGACCCAACGGCGCGCTATCCCATTCCGGTCACCCTCGTGCCGGGGCATTTGAGCGATGAGGAGATCAACTTCCTCGCTTAAGGAGTTCACCCGTAAAACTGAAAACCGCCCGTGCGCGCGGTCACTCCACGCCAACGACCCGAAACACCTCTTGCGGCTCACGCACATCGCGCAGGCGATGATGGCCGAGGCTTTCGACCTCGATGTTGCACCGGAGACGGGCGAAGGCCCGGGTTGCTAACAGCGGCACGCCGATTGTTTTCGTCAGCTCTTCAAGCCGTGCGGCTTCGTTCACCGCAGGACCGATGACCGTAAAATCGAGGCGATCCAAACTTCCGACATTGCCAAAGGTCACGGGCCCGGCATGAAGCGCAAATCCTGCGCGCATGGCAGGGCACCCGTCCGGCAGACGTTCTGCCGGGATTGACTGCAGCGCGGCGTGCGCCCGGCGGACCGCGGCAACGGCGCCGCAGGCAATGTGGTTGACCCGCTCATCGTCCATGCCTGACGTAAGGGGGAAGATCGATAACATCCCATCGCCGATCATTTTAATGATGTCGCCACCAAAATATTGGATCGGCTCGGCGACCGCCTGATAATATTCGGCCAGCATGCTGATGACATCTTCCGGCGGCAGCGTATCGGTCAAGCGCGTAAAGCCGCGCAAATCATTGTAGAGAATGATCGCGTCGATGACCTCGACCTGGTTGCGGCGGATCGTGCCTGCCTGCACCCGCTCGGCGGCATTTTTGCCAAGATAAGTCTCAAGCAATTGCCGCCGCACCATGTAGGAGTGCTCAAGCTCGATACGCATGCAGATGAGCGGCAATAAATCGTAAAGCCGTCCGAGCTCAGCGCTTTCAAAGCCGCCCTCTTGGCAGGTCACCCAAGAGACAAAATGCCGGCTGCCGTCCGAAAAACCGAGCGGCATGGCAACGTAATCGGTAAAACCAAGGCCCTTGAGGTCTGCAAGGATCGGAAAATCGAGCTGCGCGTCCGGGCCTTGCAACCGCCGGCGCACGGCGCTCGCCCCCTCGTGGATCACCTTAACGGGGCTGTCCTCATATTCGCGATTTCGGATGTCGCGCCGGTAGAAGGCTTCTTCTTCGGTGTCCGTGCCCCGCTGCCAGGTGATGGACCGGGCCGCGATTTGGGGATGAAAGTCATGTAAGGCGACCATCGCCCGATCGATGGGAATGCCCTCCAGATTCAGTTTCTCGCACAGCTCGGCGAAGGCCTCCTTGGCGGGCCGGCTCACGGTCGAATAATCGGTCAGCGCTGCTGCAAGGGCGCTGGTGGTCCAAAAAGGCAGGTCGCCGTTCTGGCCCTGTTGCTGGGTGTTCCAGCTGACAGGCAGGTCGGACGGCGCATTGTCGATCAGAGTCAAACTTGACCTTTCCTCTAGGGTATTTATCTCTCGGCTTGAGAGGTCCTCCGGCGCGGGGGTGCAAAAGTATTTTACACCCATCGACGCCATTTGGAGTGGACACCGAAAACGCGTGCAAAACAAGGTTGAAAGGCCTCGATCATGTTCATTCAAACCGAGAGCACACCCAACCCGGCAACCCTTAAGTTCTTGCC
The DNA here is from genome assembly GCA_038748465.1 of Pseudomonadota bacterium. Lineage (GTDB taxonomy): Bacteria > Pseudomonadota > Alphaproteobacteria > M2410 > M2410 > JBCDJA01. The sequence goes on along the minus strand of JBCDJA010000271.1, from coordinate 1,589 downwards.
TGGAAAGCCAGTTTCAGATCGCGGCATCGTTGACTTTGCCTCCCCAGAGGCGGCGGGCGGGTCGTTGCTTGCCGAGCGGCTTTTTGCCGTCGACGGGGTGGTTGGCGTGATGTTTGGCGAGGATTTCATTTCCGTCACAAAGGGCGGCGGGGAGTGGCAGCACCTAAAGCCCAGTCTTCTCGGCGCCATTATGGATTTTTACCTCTCTGGTGCGCCGGTGTTTCGCGGCGATGCCGGGGTTTCCGAAGACGGGGAAGCCATTGAGGATGATGAGGTAATTCAGCAGATCCGGGAGTTGATCGACACGCGGGTCCGCCCAGCCGTTGCCCAAGACGGCGGCGATATCATCTTCGATCGGTTCGATGCCGGGAGCGGCACAGTCTTCCTGCAAATGCGGGGGGCGTGCTCGGGATGCCCGAGTTCAACCCTGACCCTCAAATCGGGGATTGAAAATCTGTTGCGCCATTACGTGCCGGAGGTGAATGGCGTCGAACAGGTGCTCTAGGTCGCCGCCTCCGCAATAGCCATACGGAGGTATGATATGACGAAGGCCCTGCCCGAGCCGTGCTTGGATACGCTGTTTCGCGAGGCACGGTCCCACAATGCCTGGACCGATCAGCCGGTCACCGAAGATCAGCTGCGCGTTCTTTACGACCTTCTGAACTGGGGGCCTACGAGCGCCAATTGCTGCCCGGCTCGGTTTGTGTTCGTGACCAGCCAAGCGGGTAAGGAGAAGCTCAAGCCACATTTGATGGGCAGCAACCAGGATAAAACCATGGCGGCCCCGGTGACGGTCATCATCGCCAACGACATGGAATTCTACGAGAAGGTGCCGCAGCTTTTTCCGCACGCGCCCGAAGCAAAGGACTGGTTTACCGGCTCGCCCGAGGCAACCCAAGACGCGGCCATGCGCAACGGTACACTTCAGGGTGCTTACCTCATGCTTGCCGCCCGATCCCTTGGGCTCGATTGCGGGCCGATGTCAGGCTTTGACCAAGCCGGCGTTGATGGGGCGTTTTTTGCGGGCACCTCTTGGCGGTCGAATTTTCTGTGCAATCTCGGCATCGGCGACCCGAACGGCTTGTTCCCGCGCTCACCGCGCCTTGCCTTCGATGACGCCTGCCGCTTTGCATAGCGCGCAGGGGCGCCCGGTCCGGTGAGGCTACTTGCCGTCGATACGGCTCAGGGCGCGTGCTCGGCTGCGGTCGTCTCGGGCGAGGCATGCCTTGCGCAGCGTCGGCGCGTCATGCGGACCGGCCATGCCGAGGCCTTGCCTGGCCTCACCCAAGAGGTCCTTTTGGAGGCCGGTCTAACCCTTGACGACATCACGCGCTTTGCAACGAGCATCGGCCCGGGAAGTTTCACCGGCCTTCGCGTGGGCTTGAGCTTTTGCCGGGGCCTGGCGCTGGCCAAGTCCGTGCCCGCCGTCGGGGTAACGACCCTCGCCGCGATCGCCCATGCCGCGGCGATAGACAGGCCCGACGGCGCTTTCACAGTGGCGGTCTTCGATGCGCGACGAAACGAGGGCTACTGGCAGATTTTTGATGGCCGCGAGGCACCGCTAACCCCGCCAGCCCTGGCGCCGATCG
>JBCDJA010000270.1:0-4218 GCA_038748465.1 Pseudomonadota bacterium | reverse complement strand
CATCAATGTCTTCAGGATTGATGTTCTTCAGGAGGAACGTTCCCTCTGGCGTGCCATCGGTTCGCCAAAGTTCTTGCCCCTCGTCATCGCTATCGGCCGAAAAGAGCGCGAAGCCGTTAACGGCAAAAAATTCACCGGGGTTGGAACTGCGGAAGTCCTCCCGAATGTCGGCCAACCGCATGGTGCCTTCCAAGGTGCCATCGGAAACGAAAGGCTCGCGACCAAAGGTACTGTCGTCCCCCTCAAACAGAACCAGATTGCCAAAGGCGGTTATGCCGTCAGGGCGCAGACCGTCATCGGCTCCAGCAAAGAAATCAATCGCGCCGGTGCCATCCTCCGTGCCGCCGGAAAAGAAAAGTTCCCTGCCGACCATGTCATTGCCGGCTTCGAAGAACAGCAAATTTGGCGTTGCGACAAGGTCCGTAATGCCTGCGGAGTTTGTCCGCATGTCAGGGATGTTGAGAGGAGTGGTGCCCTCTTCCGTTCCATCCGAGATCCAAACCTCCGTGCCGAGTCCCGGCGTGAAAGCCGAAAAGACGACAGAGGAGCCAATCGCGGCTAGGTCCTCAATCTCTGTATCGATCGAATCATCATTACCAGGATTGATGTCTTTAACAAGCTCAGTTCCCTCTTCGGTGCCATCGCTGACCCAAAGTTCTTCGCCTGCATCCTGCGTAAACGCGCGAAAAAATACATGACCGTTCGCCACCGTGAAATCGCGAGGCTCTGAAGACTCTTCACCCGGCACGATGTCTTTCAACAAGGTGGTCACGAAGGCATCATCGACCCATTCAGTGAAGAAGACCTCGCTGCCGTTTTCCTCCGTAAAGGCTGTATAGATAACACCGTCGTTAAAGGGCGTGAGATCAAAGGGGAACGAACTACCCTCTGGGTTTAGATCATTGACCAATTGGGTGCCTTCAGGCGTCCCATCCGTGGCCCAGAGTTCGTCGCCATTCGCACCGTCGTCGGCCGAGAAATAAACCAAATCGCCGACACGGACAAAATCGCCCGGGCGCGAGGACCCGCCAGGGTCAATGTCTTTTAAGAGCATTGTCCCTTCAGGCGTACCGTCGGTCACCCACAGCTCCCGGCCAAGCGTTTCGTCTTCCGCCGTGAAAAGGATTTTATTTCCGAGCTGAGTAAAGTCGTTCGGATCGGAATCATCTTCGCCATCGAAGATGTCGGCAAGACGCTCCGTCCCCCCCTCAGTACCGTCACTCACCCAGGGCTCCCTGCCGCTCATTCGATCATCTGCTATGAAGACCGCGAGAGAGCCAAGCGCCGTAAAGCCAAAGGGGAAGGACGAGTCATCGCCCGGGGCGATATCGGCCAGTTTCATCGACCCTTCAGCCGTGCCATCGCTGACCCAAGGCTCCGCATCCCCGAGGTCCGTGCCCGCCCGAAAATATAGCGTGTTGCCGACCACGGACAAATCAGAGATGCTGGTGACCTCGGTGCCATCATCGGACAGGTCGATTTGCATCGTTCCAGCTTTGGTGCCGTCCGTTACCCAGAGCCTTTCTGCGTCTCCGTCTTGCGCCTTAAAGAAAACGCGCCCGTTGAGAAACGCAAACCCACTCGGATTACCCTCATTGCCGGTAACCAGATCTTTGAGGAGTTGGGTGCCCTCCAACGTGCCGTCGGAAATCCATAGTTCCTCCCCACCGGTCGCACCGGTGGCGCTAAATACAAACCGCAATGCCATGTTATCCCCCCGGACGCAGGCAACACATGTTGCGCTGCAATATTTACATAATACTGTCAGAACTTTAGTTGACGCATTTGGCGCCAACAAGCCGAAACGCGAAGCATCAGGGGGCTGACTTGCGTGTTAATATTGAAAAAACCGGCGAACACACGAAAAAATAGACTGTTAATAATGAATGACGCCCTGTAGTTGTGAACTAGTGGCTCCTATTCAATTGAATTTATTTGTCTAGCCGGCCCACAGCGCGCGGGCGTTTACCGTCGGGCAAGCAACCAGTTAGACGCCGATCCCAAAAACCGCCGGCCCGGCCCGAGCTGCACAGAGTGCGCCAAGGCCGATGAGCACCAATCCAGCAGGCAAAAAGGCCCAATCCTCGCGATGCTCCGCCTGCTCTAACGACTTTTCCCCCAAACTGGGAATAATCAGGCTCAAGACGACCTTGACCATCAAGAGATGGCCATAGACCGTAATGAAAACGCCTGGCCAGCTCCAATCCTGGTGCAGCACCACGATGAGACTTGCGGGCCAGAGCTCGAACAAAAAGGTGCGGACGATGACACCATCCCGCCCTTGCGCCGCAAGCCGGGAGAAAAACCCAACCCACATTTCCTTTTGCACGATGTGGCTGACGCCGAGCACCAGCAACGGCAGCGCCAAAAGGGCTTCAACGGCAAGAATGGTCTGCGGCGTGGTCATGGAGGCTAGGCGCAACGGGCAGGGGAGTCTGGGACATGGTTATCGCGACGCTTGGTCGCCTGATCAACACCGTCGGCGCCCTATCTTAAATACCGAAAGGACCGTGAAGCCATGATTATCGATCGGCCGCCTTATGCCTATCGGCAAGACCCCGCTGTTCCCCCCTTTGACGATCAAGGGCCGATTGTTTTCATCGACGGGTCCTGCACGCTCTGCTCGCAAAGCGCCAAGCTCCTTATACGCATGGACAGAGCCAAGGAATTTCGTATTTGTCCGGTTCAATCGCCCACCGGCCGCGCCGTCCTCTCCCATTTCGGGTTGGCGGCAGACGATCCCACCTCATGGCTTTATCTGCATGAAGGTCGGGCCTATGGGTCGATGGAGGCTGTCATCCGTGCCGGAACGCGGCTTGGGGGAGCAGGGCATGCGCTGAAGGTGCTTCGTCTCTTGCCTCGGCCCGCACAGGATTGGCTCTACCGCCAGGTCGCACAGAATCGCTATCGGATTTTTGGCCGGGCGGACTTGTGTTCGATGCCCGATCCGGCGGTCAAAGCCCGCTTGATGGACTAGGTCCCGCACTGCACGGTGTGCCATCCACCATCGCTTCCCAAAGCCACCCATGCCCATTGCCCCGCCGGCCTCGATCTGGGCTAATGGGGCGGGGAGCGTTAGCGTTGGGGGAGTGCCATGGAGCCGGGCGTTTATTTGGTCGACGATTTTTTGGCCTACACCTTGGGGATCGTCGTTTACTTTGTTGGCCGCACGCTTAACCATCACATCGCGTTTTTGCGCCATTACAACATTCCAGAGCCTGTCACCGGCGGTCTCCTCGCCTCCCTTGCGATCTTTGGGTTTTATGCCCTCACCGCCGTTCAACTTGATTTCGAGCTTGAGACCCGCGACCGGCTGCTGGTGTATTTTTTCACAGCCCTTGGGCTTAATGCCCGCGTCACCGATCTCCTCAACGGCGGGCGCCCCCTGGTCGTCCTCCTTGTCCTAACGCTCGGATACATCTTTATACAGAACGGGGTGGGCATTGCCGCGGCGACCTATCTCGATCAGCCGACGGCAGTGGGTGTCGTTGTCGGATCGGCATCGCTGATCGGTGGGCACGGCACCACCATCGCCTGGGCGCCTGATATCGCCGCCGAACACGGCATCGACAATGCGCTGGAAATCGGGATCGCCGCCGCGACCTTAGGGCTTGTCATGGCCAGCTTGCTGGGGGGCCCGATCGCCCGGCTCCTCCTCGTGATCACCAAAACGCCCACCCATGTGGAAGACGAGCGGATGGTCAACCTCGCTTATCAGGGCGTGGCGCGTGAGCGGATCAACCATGTCAGCATCATGGCGGTGCTCCTTACCCTGCATATCGCCATGATTATCGGCTATGCGATGAATCTCGGCTTTGAGGCGCTTGGGCTTAAGCTGCCACTGTTTGTCTCGTGCCTTCTGGCGGCCATGATCCTGTCGAACACCGTTCCCTATCTGATGCCCCATCTGCGCTGGCCGGCGCGCACCCGTGCGCTCGCGGTGGTCTCGGAGTTCTCGCTCGGCGTGTTCATCGCCATGTCGTTGATGAGCATGCAATTGTGGACCATCGGCGACCTTGCCGGCCCGCTCCTCACGATCCTGGCAGTCCAAGCTGTCATCGCGACCCTCTTTATTCTGTTCATCTTTTTTCCATTGATGGGACGGGACTACCAGGCCGTGGTGCTGAGTGCGGGGTTTGCGGGCTTTTGTTTGGGGGCAACGCCCACGGCAATCGCCAACATGTCGGCGGTGACAAAGACCTATGGTCCTGCGCCGAT
>JBCDJA010000269.1:0-4228 GCA_038748465.1 Pseudomonadota bacterium | reverse complement strand
TGCTCGATGCCGTATTTTTCCTCAAGCAGCTGCATGAGGTGAGGCGCGCGGAAGAGCCCAAGGGGCGATTCGAAAACCGGGCTGATCTCGTCTCCGGCCTTCAACACGTAAATCGGGTAGAGCTCCATCAGCTCTTTAAGGCGCTCGGCGAGAGAGGATTTGCCGCCGCCGACCGGGCCGAGCAAGTAGAGGACTTGGCGACGCTCCTCGAGCCCCTGGGCGGCATGCTTGAAGTAGCCCACGATCCGCTCGATCGTGTCCTCCATGCCGTAAAAGCCCTCGAAGGCTTTGTAACGCCGGATTGTGCGGTTGAAGAACAGGCGCGCCAGGCGCGGGTCCTTTGAGGTATCGAAATATTCGGGCTCGCCGATGGCCGCGATCATGCGCTCGGGGGCGCTGGCATACATCATCGGATCGTCGCGGGCCGCCAACAGGTAGTCCCTGAGGCTCATCGTTTCGTGTCGTTCCCGCTCGTAACCTTCGGAAAACGCGTCAAATAGGTCTAAGCCTTCCGCACCATTCCGGTCCGATTCCATATTTGCTCACCTCTCGCCTTGTCGCCGAACTGCCCCTCGTCACCTTGCTGGCGTTTCTGCCCGTTAATCTGTTCTGTTCCGATACAGAGTAAATGCAGATTCGTTGCTCCCAGGTTAACCTTTTTTCCTTTCGGCCTTCACGACTCACCAACTTCCATCGCCTGTACCGCACGCCCATCGCTTGCCTGGAGAACGCGTCGCCGGCCTGCAAGCGGATGAAAAAACCACCCTTGGTCAGCACCGGGGCACATCTGTGGTGTCACAAAGGCGCTGGGTCGCTCGCAGCACCGTGCGTGCGTTCAAATGTCTTTTCCCTTGTCAGCATCATGTCATAGAGGCCATGCGGCGATCCAAGCGCGCCGCCGGTTTTGAAGCGATCGGCCATACCCCGGCGCAATCACACGTCCTCCCCTCACTTGCTATAACCATAACAGCCTGCGTGGCATTGTGAATTGCGAATTTGAAGACTTCCATGATGCGTGCACAAATGTCGCTCATGGGCGGGTCTTGGAGAGCGTTTTGGGGGCGCTCGAGAATGAGCTTCAGCCTCGCCAGAAAAATTTAAAGACCACCGCCACAGTGCCGCCCGATTTCGGTTTGGAGGCGCCACATTTCCTTCCCACCCCTTTTCTCCATGGGATCGACGGGGCCGCTTCACTTGGGCGCGGCGCCAAAGCGGAGAGAGGGAACGGGCAATGGCAAAGCATCATCGAAACGGCAGAGGTCAGGCAGCTTGGGGCGCGCGGCGGTCGCGCGCGTTGCACGGCGAGGGCCCTGCTGTGTTGCAGCGGGCCCAACAACTTTGGATTGCCGCCGGCGCTGTGGTCTTGCTTGCCTCGTTGTTTGTGCTCGATGCGACGCGGCCTGCAAGCGCGCTCACCTCCAGCGTGGAGCTCGACCGCCCTTTGGTGATGCGCGGGTCGGGCGAGCCGGTTTACGTGCTGATCAAACTCGATGCCCCGGACGCGAGCGGCGAGCGGGCCGAACGGCCGCCCCTTAATGTGGCGTTGGTGCTCGACCGCTCCGGGTCGATGGAAGATGCCGGCAAAATCGATTACCTGCGCACCGCGTCCGCGATGGTTGTCGACCAATTGGAGCCGAGCGATCGGCTTGCGGTCGTGGAATATGACGACGAGATCACGGTGCTTTGGCCCTCCGGCCCGGTTGAGGCCAAGGGGACAGTCAAGCGTCTGATCCAAGGCCTCACCCCCCGCGGCTCCACCAACCTCACCGGGGGCATGATGGAAGGCGTCGCGCAGGCCGAGACAACGCTCGAGCGCGCAACCCCTAGGCAAGGCACGATCACGCGGGTGCTGCTGCTCTCGGACGGCCTTGCCAATCAAGGCATCACCGATCCGGCCGAAATCCGCCGCCTGGTGCGCACTGCGCGTCTTGATGGCGTGCGTATTTCCGCCCTTGGCCTTGGCCGCGATTACGATGAAGACTTGATGCAGGCCATCGCCGAAAACGGTGGCGGCAAATATCATTACATTGAGCATCCGAACCAAATGGCGCGGATCTTCGAAGAAGAGCTCAACACCCTCTTTGCCACTGTCGTGCGCGATGCACGCTTTGCCTTTAAGCCGGGCTCGGGCGTTGCTGCAACCCAGCTGCTCACCTTCGAAGACGCCACAAAGGAGGGCGCTGTGGCCCTCGACATGGGGGAGTTCTACGCCAAGGAAAGCCGCACCTATGTCTTGAAGCTCGATATGTCCGGCGAGGCGTTTGCCTCCCTCGGCACGGTGGGCCTTGGAACATTGGAAGTTACGTATACGGACGCTGAAAGCGGCACCGAGCGGACGCTAGAAACGCCGCTCTCTGTCGATGTGGTGGTCGACACCGCTTCGGTTGATGGGGCGATCAACGAAAATGTCCTCGTTGAGAGCACGTTGCTGGAAACCGAAATCGAGCAACGCCAGGCCATTGCCGCCTTCGAGAAAGGCGATGTGAAGGCGGGCCAAGCCTCCCTTACCTCGCTGATCGCGAAGATCGACCAGGTGTCTCAGAGCGTTGATGACGATCGGCTGAAAGTGAAACGGGAGGCCTTCGAGATCGAACGCAAGCAAATGCAGGAGGCCGCCGATAGGCCCGCGGCCGCTCAGTCTTACCTGAAGGCCAGCAAGAACCGTCTGTATCAGGCAAAAACCGGTAAACGGTCCCTCTACAATCTAACCCCCGGTGATACCGGGCTTGAGGTCGAACGGCTGCAGCAGGCTTTGGCCGACACCGGCTTTTACGCAGGCCCAGTTGACGGGGTTTATTCCGAGGCTGTGAGTGAGGCTGTGGAGAACTACCAAGCCGCGAACAATCTGAGCCAGGACGGAATTGCCGGCCCCGCCACGATGAGCGAGTTGGGGCTGTTTTAGGCGCTGCGTTAACGGCGCTTGCCGGTATGTCGGCCTTCGTTAGTCGTCGTACTTTTCATCGAGCGAGCGGGGCGTGCGGAACTCCACAAGGGTTCCGCTGCCCCAGCCAACATCCGGCCAGGTAGCGCATGCGAAATCGATGACGGTCAGAGCCCCGGTCGGATATTTAAAGGCCATCTCCCGAGTTGCCGGGTCATTGGTGCCGGGGCTTGGAAGCCGGCTGGCTAAATCCTCCATACCCGGATTATGCCCAACGAGCAGCACCGCCGATTTCGGCTCTTCCACTTCCTGCAAACGCTCTAGGAGTTGGCCTGCGCCAGTTTCGTACAAGCGCCGGTCATAGCGAGGGGTGAGGGTGATGCCGGCCGGTTCGCTGAAGAGCGAAAAGGTCTCGGTCGTGCGGCGTGCCGGCGAGCACAAAACTTCGTCGACGGAATATCCCTGTGCTTTGAAATAATGCCCCATTGCAATTGAGGCTTGCATGCCGCGTTTCTTCAAAGGGCGTTCGATGTCTGGAAGGCCAATGCTGCCCCAGGCCGATTTGCCGTGCCGCAAGAGGAAGAGCCGCTTCATGAAGGTCCCCGGTCGAGGCGCTGAGGGCCACTTCAAGCCCTGATCGTGAGGGCCTCCTTAAAGCAGGTCTTGCGTGCTTCCAAAAGCGTCTTTGTCGGCGTTGAGGAGGTGCCGCAGGGTCAGGCGTGCTTGTCGGCAGCGGTAGGGCCGTCATCGCTATCCCGTGCGGCGCTTGGTGTCTCCAACGGCAGGGTTAGCGTCCAGAGAAGATTGTCTGTGGGCGCGCGCTCATAGTCCGACAGGCCGAGCGCGAACCCGTCGCCATGGGCCGATTGACGCTGATAGGTGCCGAAAATCCGGTCCCACAGGGACAGATTGAACCCATAATTGGAGTTCGTCTCAGCCTCGTCCTGGCTGTGGTGGATGCGGTGCATTTCAGGTGTCACCACAAGCCAGCGCAGGGGCCGCTCGAGCCAGCGGGGCAGGCGCGCATTGGCATGGTTGAACATGGCCATGCCGTTGAGGATCACCTCAAAGAGCACCACGGCCGCGGCCGGTGCACCCAAGGCGACCACGAGACCGATTTTAAGCCCCATCGAAAAGGCGATCTCGAACGGGTGGAACCGGAGCGCCGTCGTGACATCCACATCGTGGTCGCTGTGATGCACCCGGTGCAGCCGCCACAGCATCGGCACCCGGTGCGTCAGAACGTGTTGCCAATAAATCGCGCAATCGAGAAGGAGGATCGAGAGCGGAACGCTTAGCCAAATTGGGGCATCGAGCCAGTTAAAAAGACCGATCCCGGAGCCCGAG
>JBCDJA010000268.1:0-4232 GCA_038748465.1 Pseudomonadota bacterium | reverse complement strand
GGGCTATCGGCCGTTTGCGGTCGATAGCGCCGGTCATATTCGGTGGCATAAAGCTTGCTGTCGTCAAAGCCCGTTTGCGCCAAGGCACGCCCGACCAGGATCAACGCGGATCGAGACCGCGGATGTGGTGGCGGGCCGCTACAACATTTCCCGCGAGCGCCAGGATGAGTACGCCCTGCAAAGCCAACAACGCATGGCCGCAGCGCAAGAGAAAAATCTGTTTGCCGATGAAATCGTCCCGATGAAAGTCGTGATGAAAAAGGTGAATAAGGAGACCGGCGAGGAGAGCGAAGTTCCTTACACGGTGGACCGAGATGAATGTAATCGCCCCAACACCACCCTCGAGGGCCTAGCGGGCCTGAAACCCGTGCGCGGCGAAGACCAATTCGTCACCGCGGGCAATGCCAGCCAGCTAGCCGATGGGGCAGCCGCGTGCGTTGTGATGGAAGGCAAAGAAGCCGAGCGGCGCGGGATCGAGCCCCTTGGCATCTATCGCGGCTTTGCCGTCGCCGGGTGCGAACCCGATGAGATGGGCATCGGCCCTGTCTTTGCCGTTCCGCGCCTTTTAGAGCGGGCCGGCCTCAAAATCGATGACATCGACCTTTGGGAGCTCAATGAGGCATTTGCGAGCCAGGTGCTTTATTGCGTCGACAAACTCGGCATCGACAACGACAAGCTGAATGTGAATGGCGGCTCGATCGCGGTGGGTCACCCCTATGGCATGACGGGTGCGCGCCTCACGGGCCATGCCTTGCTCGAAGGCAAGCGCCGCAAAGCCAAATATGTGGTGGTAACCATGTGCATCGGGGGCGGTATGGGCGCTGCGGGCCTATTTGAAGTGGTTTAACGGGGCCCTTTAACCAACACGTTCGCCACACCGGCCAGCGAATGGCGCGCCCCGCTGCACGAACGGGGTGCATTGGGCTTGGGCAATGCCTAGATTGAGGTCAGCGGCGTGTCGGCACGGCTTTGCAGCGCGTGCCGGCACTAAGTTGGCTCTGCCAAAGGGACTTGACGGCGTACGGACCAGGTCGCCTTAGGGCCGGGGTCTTGTCGGGCGTGGGGGGCCGGGCATGGGGGGCCCTGCGAGGCCAAGATTTCTGGGGGACACCGATGTTTCGCTTAGCTCTCTTCCTGTCGGTCATTGGCGCCATCGTCGGTGTCGGTATTTGGGCACTCAGTCAAAATTCGATCCTTGCCGGAACGGGAGAGGTTCGGCTCGTGCCGCTCGGCACCTATGAGACCCGTTCCTTTAACCAAAGCGGATCGGAGGGCGTCGCCTATGACGCCGTGCGCCAGCGCGTTTTTGTCGTGAACGCAGAGGCCAATTCCCTCGACATCCTCGACATCACCCAGCCGGTAACGCCCCGCAAGGTCGCCGAAGTGTCCCTCGATGACTACGGCAGCGGTGTCAACGCAGTAGCTGTCAACGGCGAAACGGTTGCTGTGGTCGTTGAGGGCTCGTCCAAACAAGCCTTAGGGCAGGTCGTATTTTTTGATCTTGATGGAAACGAATTGTCTTCGCTTTTCGTGGGATCCTTGCCCGATCACGTGGCCTTCACGCCGGACGGGCGCTTTGTGCTTGTCGCCAATGAGGGCGAGCCCAACGATGCCTATACCCTCGACCCTGAAGGCAGCATCACCGTTATCAACATGCAGGCCGGGGCAGCAGAGGTCTCGATCAATGATGTGCGAACGGTTCGCTTTTCGGGCCTGGCAATTGCCGATCTCCCCCCGGATCTTCGGATTGCCAAACCGGACGCGGCACCGGCAAACGATCTTGAGCCGGAATATATTGCCGTCGCACCGGGCGGCACCACAGCCTATGTGACCTTGCAGGAAAACAACGCCGTTGCGATCCTGGACATCCCCTCTGCCACGTTAAAGCGGATCGTGCCCTTGGGCTTTAAATCCTTCCAAATCGATCCGATCGACGCCTCCGATAAGGACGGCAAGATCAACATCCGGACGTGGCCCGTCTTCGGCATGTATCAGCCCGATGCCATCGCCGCTTTCGAAGATGAGGGCACGCTTTATTTTGCGATCGCGAATGAGGGGGACTCTCGCGATTACGAGGCGTTTTCGGAGGAAGCGCGGGTGGGCGAGCTGACCCTCGATCCAGCAGCTTTTCCGGAGGCTGAGGATCTTCAACTGGACCGGAATTTGGGCCGCCTGAAAGTCGCGACGACCCTCGGTGATGTGGACAATGACGGGGACTACGATGCGCTTTATGCCTTCGGCGGCCGCTCCTTCAGCATTTGGGACGCTGATTCCGATGAAATGGTGTTCGACAGCGCTTCCCAGTTCGAGCGGTTTCTGGCTGTCCTTTCCCCGGACACGTTCAACAGCACAAACGAGAGCAACAAAAGCTTCGATGATCGCAGCGACGACAAGGGCCCCGAGCCCGAAGGCATTGTCATCGGCGTCGTGAACGACAAACGCTATGCCTTTATCGGCCTTGAGCGCATAGGCGGGGTGATGGTCTATGACATCTCAAATCCGCGCGAGCCGGAGCTGACCACCTATTTCAATCGGCGTAATTTCGATGGCGAGCCCGAGAGCTTCACGGCCGATGATCTGGGGCCTGAGGGACTTGCCTTCGTGCCGGCCGATCAATCCCCAACCGGTGAGGCGTTGCTGATCGTCGGCAACGAAATCAGTGGGACCACGTCCATCTTCGCGGTCCGTGCGGGCGAGGAGTAGGCGAGGGCCGCGTGTCAGGCGGGGCCCTCCCACTAACTCCTTTGCATAGCGACCGCACGTTTTAGGCGGCCTTGCCGAACTTTGTCAGCACACGTTCGGCGATCTCAGTGATCAACGCATCCTGCGCGGGCTGAAGCTCTTGTCCACCCATGCCGGCCGCGAAACCGAGATAGGGATCCTCGACGCCGCTCGCCTTGCCGGACATCTCCTCAACCGTCGCAAGCCCGCAAAACGGCACATAAAACGGGCTGTATCCCCCTTCATGGATAAAGACGATCTTGCCGCCGCAGACGTCGCCGGCAATGGCCAGGACCCGTTTGGCAAGATCGCGGAAGCACTCTGAATGCACCATCATACGGCCCATCGGATCTAAGGCGCTTGCATCAAAGCCGCAGCCGATAAAAATAGCGTCGGGCGCGTATCCTCTTAGGGCGGGCTCCACAATCCGGTCGAAGGCCGCCAAATAAGCCCCCACACCCGATCCGGGTGGGAGCGGCACATTGATCGCATAGCCCTCGCCCCGGCCCTCGCCATTGTGCTCCACAAAGCCCCGCCCAGGGGGAAACCAATTTTCTTGGTGCATTGAAATGGTCAGCACACTGGGATCATCGTAAAAGGCCGTTTCTGCGCTATTGCCGTGGTGTACGTCCCAATCGAGTATGGCGACCTTTGAAAGACCGTGACGCGCAATGGCGTCTTTGATGGCAATGACCCCGTTGCCAAAAACGCAAAAGCCGCGGCCTTGTTCGGCATCCGCGTGGTGCCCTGGGGGGCGCACAAGGCAATAGGCGTTATCGAGCGCGCCGGTGAGCACGGCCTCGGTCGCCTCAAGCACGCCGCCTGCGGACAAAAGGGCGATCTCGTAGCCGCCGCGTCCGATTGGGGTCAGCTCGCCGCAATCACCGCCCATATCATTACTCAGCGTGCGTACACGGTCGATATAGTCTGCGGTGTGGAAGCGGCGCAATTCCTCTTCGGTTGCATGGCGCGGTTTGACGGCGGTCAATTGCTCGGTCATGCCGGTGACATCGAGGAGGTTTTTAAACCGGCGTTTGGTCTCGGGGTGCTCGACATGCATGCCCGGTTGGATCGGGAAGCCGGCAAACATGAAACCGCCGTGATTGCCCGTGTCATGCCAACAATAAAGGTCGTGATACACAAAACCCGTCTTCGCCATGGCTGTCCTCCTCGCCTGTTCCGTTGTCCGCTCAAGCCGCCTCAGTGCGCTTGGCCGGCCAGCGCGTCTCCCCATCTTGAGCAATAAATCGGACCATGTCCTCGAAAACCGGCATGCGGGATTTGAGGCGCGTCGGCACGGAGCCGTGGCAGGCCAGAACGGGGAGCATATGGCCCGCCCCGCCATAAAGCCGGCACGCGACCGGTACGCCCAGCGAGCCAAGCACGGCCTCAAATTTTATGGCGTTGAACGTCCCCACGACCGGGTCCCGGGCGCCATGCAGGAGGAGCGTCGGTGGCGCGATGCCGGTTTCAAGGACCCGTTTGTCCGGCCGGACGGCCTCGGGCCGCTC
>JBCDJA010000267.1:0-4244 GCA_038748465.1 Pseudomonadota bacterium | reverse complement strand
CCATCTCCTCACTTGCTTTTATCTTCAATTGATAACATGGGTTGCGTTTGCCCGCCCTGTTCTTTGGATGCAGGGTAAGGTGTGCACGAACGATACGTCTTGGCCGTATGGTCCGGTAGTGTGGCCGGCAGAACGTCCCGGCAGTGCGACACCCAAGCTTTGGGAATGTAATCACGGACGGCCCGGGCGGAAAAGCCGGTTCTTGGCTCGCCCACATAGGTGTGATCGCGAGCGGTATCGCCAAGCAAAAACGCGATAGCCAGCGCGCGACTGCGCGCCGGCGAAGCCGCCCCGCGGAGCCATCGAACGAAGTGAGATTGGCGTGAGCGAAAAAACGCGAGCGCTTGTCGCGAGCGGTAGCGCCAAGCAAGAACGCGATAGCCAGAGTGCGACTGCGCGCCGGCGAAGCCGCCCCCGCGGAGGACATCGCGCTAGCGATGGTCCGTGAGCGCAAAAAAACACGCCCAACAAATCTCCAGATGGTTCTTATTCCTCGCGGCTGCGTGCCTCCACCCGCGCATGGGATAACCTCTGTAGGCGGATAAGAGCCTGATCTTCAATGCCGAGGATGGCCAGTTGGCCGATCAGTGCATCGAGATAGCTAAGGTTGGTGCCGAACAGGCCCGCTGCCGTCGCAAGATAGGTGGCGGTTTGCTCATCGCTCATCTCTGGCATGAAGATATCGGCCGTGTGATCCACGACGAAGGTCATCGCCTCCAAGGGGCCCTTGCTCGTCTCTACGGTGACAAAGGTCGGCACGTAACCGGGGAGGGACATTTCCCGTTTCCAGAGATGGCCTGTTTCCGCTTCCACAAGCGGCCCGTCGATACAGAAGGCAAGCCCATCACATTGGCCGCCGTGATCGAGGCCGGCCATCAAGCCGGGTTCTTTGGGGGTGCCGCGGCCGATCACTGTTCGCAGGCAAAAGCGGCGATGATAGCCGGTGAGCTTTGCCCGGGTGACGTGGCTGAAATGAAAGCCCGGATCCCACATCAGCGATCCATATCCGAATACCCAGAGATCCGCCCCCTGGCGTCCGGCAAGGGCGCGCTGCCGGGTCTCTTCCCGGGCGGCGTCGGTGCGGCGCCAGTCCTCGCCCGCCCCGTTTGCCCGCATATGCTCGTCCATCGCGGCAACATCGATATCGCGGTATTGGGAGGTCGCCGGGTCGGCGATTTTCGGCCGCAGGGCGGGGTGGTCTTTGAAGGGGTCCTTTGGGTCCTCGGTCACGGTTGCCTCATGGCTGGCGGAAGGGCCTTGCCAGGTTGTGCCGGTCCGCCCGCTGTCCGGCTACGCGCGCTCCTCTTTGAAAGCCCGTCCGAGCGCCATAGTTTTGCAAAAAACCCCATCTCGCGCCAAGTGTAGGCGATCACCGAGGCGCGCGGTAATACAACACCTTAATTGGAGGTGCTGGCGCCCGTGCTTTTGCCGGTGCGGGGGGCGTGTTGCATGGGTTCGGTGGGTCGTCGATCAAGAGGCTTGGGTATGGCCCGCGTGTTTTGGGAAGGTGAAAGCAACGTGAAATCCTATGCGCCAGGCAGTTTGTACGGGTCGGCGAGACGTGATGCGCCACAATGCGGCGATCTTTAAGCGGATGGGTGTGTGCGATGCCAGCGTCAAGCCAAATTGCCCTCAGCGTAAAAAACCAAGTCGGCAAGACCGAAAAGAAAGAAAAGAAGGGCGCCTATGGGGAATGGCGCAAAGCCTATTGCGCTGAGTATAGGCGTCTCATGGCGCGCACGCGCGAGGCAGCCCATGAGCGGTTCACGCAAGACTTGAAGAGCCGGGGCGGGACGATCCGCTGCCAAGCGGGCTGCACGTTTTGCTGCCACCAATATCTAACGGTTTCGCTCGCCCAGGGGCTCGTGATCGTCGACCATCTCTACAGCAATAAAATCCTGTTACGGAATTTCCTTCGGCGTTATGCGCTGTGGCAGGATAAAGCATCGGATAAGGCCGCGGAGCTCGATCGCATCCGCACCCACTCGGTCGCGCATCATGTCCCGGCAGAACAGGTCATTACCGAAACACGCGCGCTCACGAGCCAATATTTTTTGGCTGGAATCGCGTGTCCGTTTCTCGTCGACAACAAATGTTCGATTTATGAGGTCCGGCCGCCATCCTGCGCATCGCTCGTGTCGCTGAGCGAGCCGACCCATTGCGCGCCCGATGCTCTTCACACCCCGGAATTGCGCAAGATCGCCTTGAGCGATGGGGAGTTGGTGCAATTGATCGGGCTTGGCGATCCAAGGCTGATGATGTACGAGCTGTCGCTGCCGGTGATGGTTTACCGGCTGCTGACAGAAGGGGGCGAGGCGCTGATGCAAGAAGCACCGGCACTATAGCGCGCCGATATCCCCGAGACGCGCCAAGGCCCGTGACCCGCGAATTTATGGGTCCGGCGCGCAGGCTTATTCGGCGGCCGTTGCCGCGGGGGCCAACAGCTCGGGCGCGTGGTCCTCGATCGACATGGCGTTGAGACCAAGCCGGGCAAACAGCGCTGTGTCCTTGTCTTCCTCCGGATTAGCGGCCGTGAGCAGGGTTTCCCCGACAAAGATCGAGTTGGCGCCGGCGAAAAAGCAAAGCGCTTGCGTGGCATCGCTCATCTCGGTGCGACCGGCGGAAAGGCGCACATGAGCTTGGGGCATCATGATCCGCGCCGTCGCAATGGCGCGTACGAATTCAATCTCATCGAGTGGCTCGACATCGGCAAGGGGCGTGCCCTCCTGGGGCATCAGCATATTGATCGGAACAGAATGGGGGTGCTCGGGCAAGGTTGCCAGGGTGACCAGCATGTCGACCCGGTCAAGCCGCTCCTCGCCCATGCCAAGAATGCCGCCCGCGCAGACTTTCATGCCTGCGGCCCGCACCCGCTCCAGCGTATCGATCCGGTCTTGGAAGGTCCGGGTGGTGATGACTTTATCGTAGTAGCGCTCGGAGGTGTCGATGTTGTGGTTATAGTAGTCAAGCCCGGCATGCTTGAGGCGCGTTACTTGATCATCGCTCAGCATGCCAAGCGTCATGCAGGTTTCCATGCCCAGCGCTTTAACGCCGGCGACCATGGCTGTGACCTGGGCCATATCCCGGTCCTTGGGGCTGCGCCAGGCCGCGCCCATGCAATAGCGAGTTGCGCCAGCGGCTTTGGCTTTCCGCGCCTCGGCGATCACGCGTTCGACCTCGATGAGTTTTGCCGCCGAAAGGGTTGAACCATTGCGCGCCGATTGACTGCAATAGGCGCAGTCTTCGGGACAGCCGCCGGTTTTGATGCTCAGAAGGCGGCTTTTTTGCACCTTGTTCGGGTCGAAATACCGTCGGTGCACGCTTTGTGCCCTGAAGAGCAGATCCATGAAAGGCGCTGAGAAGATCGCCTCAGCTTCAGCGCGCGTCCAGTTGTAGCGGATATCCCCCTCAGCGGGCTTGGATTGCGCGCGCGTTACTTGGATCGTTTTAAGGGTCGGGGCGCTGGTCGATGCGTTGGCCATGGTCGTAATCCTCCTTCACTGCGCGCGGTTCTGGAACGCAGGCATAAGCTCGTTTTCGATCCATTTGATGTGGATGTCGCCGGAGCGGAACTCGGGCCGATCGATCAAGAAACTGAGGAAGGGGATGTTCGTTTCGATCCCCTCCACCTTAAAGGCAGCAAGGGCGGCCTTGGTTTTGTCGATGGCATCGCCCCGGTCGCGGCCTGAAACAATCAATTTAGCCAGCAGGGAATCGTAATAGGGGCTGACCGTATAGCCGGCATAACAATGGGTGTCGACGCGCACACCCTCGCCCTTTGGCGCCTCAAATACCTCGATATCGCCGGGAGAGGGGAAGAAATCATCGTTCGGATCTTCAGCTGTGATCCGGCACTCGATGGTGTGGCCCGTGAAGTTGATGCTCTCTTGGCTGAATGAGAGCTTCGCGCCGAAGGCGACCTTGATTTGTTCAGACACAAGATCAAGGCCCGAAACTTCCTCCGATACCGGGTGTTCGACCTGGATGCGGGTGTTGACCTCCATAAAGTAAAACTCGTCCCTGTCCTTATCGACCAGGAATTCAACCGTACCCGCATTGTTGTAGTTGATGCTTGAGGTGAGCGCCAAGGCCGATGCAAGCACGCGTTGGGTCATCTCCTCGCTCAACTCGGTGGGCAGGGCCTCTTCGATAATTTTTTGATACCGCCTTTGGGGCGTGCAATCGCGCATGCCGACATGGACAATATTGCCGAAATTGTCGCCGATGACTTGCACTTCCACATG
>JBCDJA010000266.1:0-4253 GCA_038748465.1 Pseudomonadota bacterium | reverse complement strand
GTTGCATTTACCGCGACTGCCTGGCGCACCCCCACAAGTTGGAACCGCCTTGCAAGCCAGAGCAGCAATTGCACTTAGTGTTCAGTGTTTGTTGAGCACAGCGCGTGTACGCATGTGCCGGTGCATGGGTTTGTTTGAAATGGCGTTTGGTGCGCCTATACTGCTCACGCTCTTAACCATGAGTCGGGTTTTGACGCTGATCGAGGGGTGATACGGACCCGTGATCACCCTCTCCGACCCACCCTAAGAGGGACCAACGAGTGGACTATCTTGGCGAGTATCTGCACATCGTCGTGTTCATCGTCATCGCCTTGGGCATCGGTTTTGCCCTTTTGGTCATGCCGAGTTTTCTCGCACCCGCATCGCCGGACCCGGAAAAGCTTTCCGCCTACGAATGCGGGTTCAACGCGTTCGATGATGCGCGCATGAAATTCGATGTGCGGTTCTATCTTGTAGCGATCCTGTTCATCATTTTTGACCTTGAGGTGGCCTATCTGTTCCCCTGGGCCATCACCTTGACCGATCCCAATGTGGGCCTGCTCGGTTTTGCCTCGATGATGATCTTTCTCGGGGTTTTGACCGTTGGTTTTATTTATGAGTGGAAAAAGGGAGCACTCGAATGGGAGTGAGTAACCCGCTCTCCCTCGTGCCGGCCACAGGCAGCTCGGTTGGCGATCCTTACGCCGATCTGTTGCACCACGAGCTGGCGGACAAAGGTTTCCTCGTTGCGCGGGTCGACGACCTGATCAATTGGGCGCGCACCGGCTCGCTGATGTGGATGACCTTCGGGCTCGCGTGCTGCGCGGTGGAGATGATGCAGGCCTCGATGCCACGGTATGATCTGGAGCGGTTCGGCTTCGCGCCGCGTGCCTCGCCCCGTCAATCGGATGTGATGATTGTCGCTGGCACCCTGACCAACAAAATGGCGCCGGCCCTGCGCAAGGTCTACGACCAAATGCCGGAGCCGCGTTACGTCATTTCCATGGGATCGTGCGCCAATGGCGGCGGCTATTACCATTATTCCTATTCGGTGGTCCGCGGGTGCGACCGGGTGGTGCCGGTCGATATTTACGTTCCAGGCTGCCCGCCGACGGCCGAAGCGCTGGTTTATGGGGTCATGCAACTGCAGAAAAAAATACGGCGCACGGGGACGATTGAGCGGTAGGTTGAAAGCGAACACCAGGCTATGAACGAAACACTGAGTGAAATCCGCGATCTTATTGAGGCGAGCCTTGAAAACGAGGTGAGCCGCACGGAAGAGACGTTTGGTGAGCTGACGGTTCATGCCAAGGCCGCCCACATTGTGCGCGTGCTCAAATTCCTCCGGGACGATCCGAGCTGCCGGTTCCTCTGCCTTATCGATATTGCCGGCGTGGATTGGCCGCAGCGCCCAAAGCGCTTCGATGTCGCTTATCACCTCCTAAGCTTGCATCAGAACGTCCGCATTCGGGTCAAGGTAAAGACAGACGAAGACACCGCCGTGCCGAGTGCCATTGAGCTATTCCCCAATGCCGATTGGTATGAGCGAGAAGTGTACGACATGTACGGAGTGCGGTTCTCGGGCCATCCGGACTTGCGCCGCATCCTGACCGATTATGGATTTAGCGGCTATCCGCTGCGTAAAGACTTTCCGCTTACGGGATATGTTGAGGTGCGCTACGACGATGAGCTTAAACGCGTCGTCTATGAGCCGGTTAAGCTGAAGCAGGAATTCCGATCGTTTGATTTTATGAGCCCCTGGGAGGGGGCCAGCTATGTGCTGCCGGGGGACGAGAAGGCCGAGGACGCCGCCTAATCAACCCCAAGGACCTGCCCCATGTCGGAAAACGAAGTTCGCAATTTCAACATCAATTTCGGCCCGCAGCATCCGGCTGCGCATGGCGTGCTGCGTCTCGTGCTGGAGCTTGATGGGGAGGTTGTGGACCGGGTGGACCCACATATCGGCCTGTTGCACCGCGGTACCGAAAAGCTGATCGAACACAAAACCTTCCTGCAATCGGTGCCGTATTTCGACCGGCTCGATTACGTTGCGCCGATGAACCAAGAGCATGCCTTTGCGTTGGCTGCCGAGCGCCTCTTGGGCATCGAGGTGCCGCCGCGCGGGCAATACATCCGGGTCCTGTTCAGTGAGATTGGCCGCATCTTAAGCCATCTGCTCAACGTCACCACCCAAGCAATGGATGTGGGTGCCCTCACGCCTCCGCTCTGGGGCTTTGAAGAGCGTGAGAAACTGATGGTCTTTTATGAGCGGGTCTCCGGCTCGCGCATGCACGCAGCTTATGTGCGGCCAGGGGGCGTACACCAGGACCTTCCCGGCGGCTTGCTCGATGACATCCTCGTTTTCTGCGATGAATTTCTTCCGGTTCTCGATGACATTGAGGGCCTTTTGACCGAGAACCGCATTTTCAAGCAGCGCAATGTCGATATCGGCGTTGTGACGGCCGAAGACGCCTTCGCCTGGGGCTTTTCAGGCGTCATGGTCCGCGGCTCCGGCCTCACCTGGGATTTGCGCCGCTCCCAGCCTTATGAGTGCTACAGCGATCTTGAGTTCGACATTCCCATCGGCAAGAACGGCGATTGCTATGACCGCTATCTCTGCCGCATGGAAGAGATGCGCGAGAGCGTGAAGATCATGCGCCAATGCGTCGAGAAAATGCCGGCCGGGCCTTATTCGTCCGTCGACGGGAAGGTCGTGCCGCCAAAACGCGGCGAGATGAAGCGCTCGATGGAAGCCTTGATCCATCATTTTAAGCTGTACACAGAAGGCTATCACGTGCCGGAGGGCGAGGTTTATGCAGCCGTCGAAGCGCCGAAAGGCGAGTTCGGCGTCTATCTCGTTTCCGACGGCTCCAACAAACCCTATCGCTGCAAAATTAGGGCGCCCGGCTTTGCCCATTTGCAAGCCATGGATTTTCTATCACGCGGTCACCTGCTCGCTGACGTGTCGGCCATTTTGGGCTCGCTCGACATCGTGTTCGGTGAGGTGGACCGCTAAGGAGGCCGCGTTATGGCCGTACGCAGATTAGCTGAAGAGCAACCGGACAGTTTTGCGCTCACCTCCGATAACGAGGCGTGGGCAGCCGCGTTAATTGCAAAATATCCGGAAGGCCGGCAGGCAAGTGCTGTGATTCCGCTCTTGTGGCGGGCGCAAAAGCAAAATGGGGGCTGGCTCAGCGAGCCGGCCCTGCGCTGCGTTGCCGACCGGCTGGGCATGGCCTACATCCGCGTGCTCGAGGTGGCCACGTTCTACACCATGTTCAATCTCAAGCCGGTGGGTGAGTTCTTCGTGCAGGTTTGCACGACAACACCTTGCATGCTGCGTGGCTCGGACGAGGTGGTGTCGATCTGCCGGCGGCAAATCCACGAAAACCCTGAGACTGTGACGGCCGATGGGAAATTCTCTTGGATGGAGGTCGAATGCCTCGGGGCGTGCGCGAATGCGCCCATGGTTCAGATCAATGACGATTACTTTGAAGACCTCGACGCATCCAGGATGGAAGTCATCCTGGCCAAATTACGGCGCGGCGATGCGGTGAAGCCGGGACCCCAATCGGACCGGCATGGGTCAGAGCCTTCAGGCGGGCTCACCAGCCTCACCGATCCTGATCTTTACGCCTATGAGAAGGCGCGCTAGGGGCCGGCCATGCTGCAAGACAAAGATCGCATCTTCAAAAACCTCTACGGCTTGCACGATTGGCGCCTTGAAGCGGCTAAGGCCCGCGGGGCGTGGGACAACGCCAAGGGCAACATCGAAAAAGGCCGCGACTGGATTATCAACGAGGTTAAGGAAAGCGGCTTGCGCGGCCGCGGCGGGGCGGGGTTCCCGACCGGGCTCAAATGGTCGTTCATGCCCAAAGAGAGCGATGGGCGCCCGCATTATCTCGTCATAAACGCCGATGAAAGTGAGCCCGGGACCTGCAAGGACCGGGAGATCATGCGCCATGACCCCCAGCTTCTGATCGAGGGGTGTCTTTACGCCGGCTTCGCGATGCAGGCTCACACCTGTTACATTTATCTGCGGGGTGAATATATCGCAGAGCGCTTGCGGCTGCAGGCCGCTGTCGACGAGGCCTATGCCGCCAAGCTTCTCGGCCCCAATGCGGCCGGGTCCGGATGGGATTTCGATATCTTTCTGCACCACGGGGCAGGGGCCTATATCTGCGGGGAAGAGACGGCCCTCCTGGAAAGCCTTGAAGGCAAAAAGGGCCAGCCAAGGCTCAAGCCTCCGTTTCCGGCCAATTGCGGGCTTTATG
>JBCDJA010000265.1:0-4269 GCA_038748465.1 Pseudomonadota bacterium | reverse complement strand
GCTTTGCTCGGCGACCGGACCCGGATCAAAACCGATCCCTCCGACACCGGCATTTTCATTCGCTCCATGGCAGCCCGTGACAGGCTTGGGGGGCTTGCGGGGCTGTCGTTCCCGGCGATGGTTCTCTTCCGGGCCGCGTTTGATGTGGTGTTGATCGAGACGGTGGGGGTGGGGCAATCGGAGACCGACATTCGCGACTTGGCAGACACGGTGGTGTTTTGCATTCAGCCCGGATCAGGCGATTCGTTGCAATTCATGAAGGCCGGGGTCATGGAGGTGCCAGATCTTGTGATTGTCACCAAGGCTGACATGGGGGCACCGGCCCGTCGGGCTCGCGCGGATGTGGAAGGCGCGTTAAGCCTGGCGGTCGATGGCGCGCCCGAGGCCAAGGTGTTGCTTGTCTCGGCGTCCCAAAACGAGGGGCTCGATGCGTTGGTCGCCGCCCTCGATCAACATTTGGACACTCTGTCGCGCCGGGGATTGTTGCACGAAGGCCGCAAGAGGCAGACACAACTGTGTCTTGATACCATTTTGCGGGAACGGTTCGGATATGAAGGCCTTGCAATCTTGACCCGGGATTCCGAACCGGATTACACGGGCGACCCTTTTACAGAGCAGGCGCGGTTGGCGCGTGACTTGCTCTCCCGTTTGGACACCTAAATCCATCCATCCGTTGCACTTGCGTTGAAAGTGCCGCAGATGCGAATAAGTCACCGGTTACAGTCTTGTCATTACGGAAAGCCCTAGGCTCTGGCCTAGGTTTCCCTTCCTAATCGTTTCCCCTTTATGGATCGTGACGCTTGAAACAAGAAGACGCTGACACCGCCATGACCGATCCCCAGTCCTCAAACCCCGCTAAGGCGCCAGCCGATCAGCCGTCATTGGCTCACACGGCAGGTGAACACGCGCCTGCTGGCAGTGACGCTGAACAGCAACCAACCCCGCGCGCGCTGCCGGGTGAGGCCGGCCGAGGCTCCAAAACGCGGGGGGCCGTAGCTTTGGCGCTTGCGGTGTCGCTGCTCTATCTGCCCGCCGCGCTCCTGGCGTTTCAGCTCGGGCGAGGCCTTAACGCGCCGGCGCCGGTGACCGTAGAGCAGGTCAGCATCTCCATCCTGCCCCTCGATGCGTTGGAACAAACCCTCGTTGGCGTGCCGCTTCCGCGCGAAAAGCCTGAGGAAACTCTTGCCTATGAGGCGTCAATTGCCCTGGCGCAAGACTACCTAGACCGACACGCAGCGACCTTGTCGGAGCGGGCAGAGGCGGTACGGGTTGCGTATCGGTCCAAGAAGGATTCCGAGCACGAATGCCTTGCCTATGCGATCTACCATGAGGCTCGGGGCGAGCCGATGTCAGGTCAGATTGCCGTTGCGGAGGTGGTGCTCAACCGGGTTGCGCACCGCTATTACCCGAACTCGATTTGCGGCGTGGTCTATGAGAATTCGGACCGGTTCTTAAGCTGCCAGTTCACCTTCACCTGCGATGGGATTTCCGACAAACCCTTCGACAAAGCCTCGTGGCGGAAGTCGAAGTTGTTGGCGAGCTACCTGATGAAGGAACGCGATCTTGGGATCACCAACGCGGCCACACACTATCACGCCGATTATGTCGATCCCTATTGGGCGGATGACTTAATCAAAACCGTCAAGATTGGGCGGCACATTTTCTATAAAATCCCGAAGCATATTCGCGGGCGCGGCTAAGGGATAGCTGGTCGACGTCAGCCGAAGCGCCGCCCTAACCCGGCCGGGAAGCCTTGCCCATTCGCGTCAGGCTAGTGCAAGGACAGCTCAAGCGAGCGGTAGGAGGCTTTGGCCGGCGCAATCAACGCGCCGGAGCCGACCCGAACGCTGTGAAGACGCCCTTCCAGATTGTCCTCCCAAAAGCCGAGGAAGCCCTTCAGCACCGGAAACTTCGGCGCCAGGTCCAAGTCCTGCCAAATATAGCTCTGCAGCAAGGTAGGGTGGTCGGGCAAATGATAGAGTATTTCCGCCGTCGTCAGACGATATCCATCCAATTGGCGGGACAAATCGGTGTTTGCCATGGAAGGGTCCTTTCAAACGCGTGGTACACAGCCTGATGATCGGGGCCCAGGGGTTATTTTTGCTCTAACTGGGCAAGGCTAAGCCAGAATCGCTGCAGGTGCGAAGACGTTTTTTTGGCAGTACTCACCAGCCTATGCGAGTGCCAAAGCCCCCCCACAGCCTGATCTGCCCCGTGCTCGCCTGTGGCACGCCCCATGGACCCGCGCTAAAGCCGCTCCCCCCGAGCGGCCACTGGGGCCCACCTCCAACCCTCGCATTGCGCATGGACGCCGGACCCCTTGGCCGATAGAAGGGTCCCATCAAACGATCGGCGACCCGCGGGCGCCAAATGGGTTTGCGGCACCGCCCAAGGCTCGCTCCCGCGCTTTGCCAAAGCATCAGCATAGCGGTCGCGATGACCCACGCCCCCATGCGTTGGCGCCCAAAAAATTGAGGAGGACTGCCATGGCCGAGACATTCCGTGCCCTTTGGATCGACAAATCGAGCGGCGATCATCAAGCCAGCCTGACCGAAAAATCAGTCGACGACCTGATGGCCGGCGACGTGCTGGTTCGGGTCGAGTATTCGACCGTCAATTTTAAAGATGGCTTGGCGATCACGAACGCGTTTCCGATCGTCCGTCAGTATCCCATGGTTGGCGGGATCGACCTTGCCGGAACGGTGATCTCCTCAGACAGCGATCAGTTCAAGGCTGGGCAGCGGGTGCTCGTCAACGGATACGGTCTGTCTGAAGATCATTTTGGCGGCTATGCCGGAATGGCACGGCTTAAATCGGAATGGCTGGTGCCGATCCCGGAGGCTTTCACTGCGGCCCAGGCCATGGCGATCGGCACGGCCGGCTACACCTCGATGCTGTGTGTGCTGGCCCTTGAGCAAAACGGCATGACCCCGGACGATGGGCCGATCCTCGTCACAGGTGCTGCTGGCGGGGTTGGTTCGGTGGCGGTCAGTTTGCTTGCCGGGCTCGGGTTTCATGTCATTGCAGGGACGGGGCGAGATTCCGAAGCCGATTATCTAAAATCTCTCGGCGCCAAGGAAATTCTTCCCCGTGCGGAGCTTGAGGGCGACACGCGTCCGCTCGACAAAGAGCGCTGGGCGGGCGCGGTTGATGTGGCGGGCGGCAAGGTGCTCGCCAATGTGATTTCGATGACGAAATACGATGGGGTGGTTGCAGCTTGCGGTGTGGCCGCTGGCATCGATTTACCCTCCAACGTCATGCCCTTTATTTTGCGCGATGTAACGCTTGCGGGCTGCGATTCGGTTATGGCGCCCATGCCGCGCCGGCTTGCGGCCTGGCAGCGGCTTGCCCGCGATCTCAATATCTCCCACCTGGAGAGCATGACC
Source organism: Pseudomonadota bacterium (assembly GCA_038748465.1). Taxonomy (GTDB): domain Bacteria; phylum Pseudomonadota; class Alphaproteobacteria; order M2410; family M2410; genus JBCDJA01. Next base: position 883 of record JBCDJA010000265.1, on the reverse strand, counting down.
GAAGAGGTCGATCTGGCGCAGGTCATCGATCTTGCACCGCAAATCCTTGCCGGGAAGGTCCGGGGACGGATCGTCGTCAAGGTATCCTAGGTCGGGCCGCAACGAGAAAGGTGCCCGCCATGAACGGCGCTGAGAGCCTGTTGCAGACCCTGTTGCGCGACGAGGTAACGGTCTGCTTTGCTAATCCTGGTACGTCGGAGATGCATTTTGTGGCGGCGCTTGAGCGGACGCCGGAGATGCGCGGTGTCCTCTGCCTTTTTGAAGGGGTCGCCACGGGAGCGGCCGATGGCTATGGGCGCATTGCCGGCAAGCCGGCCGTGACGCTGCTTCATTTGGGTCCTGGATTTGGCAATGGCTGGGCAAACCTTCACAATGCCCGGCGCTCCGGCGCGCCCCTGATCAATGTCATAGGCGATCATGCGACCTGGCATCGCGAGCTCGATGCGCCGCTGACCTCGGATGTGGAAGGACTGGCGAAAACCGTGTCAGCCTGGGTCGGCACGGCCGAGGAGGCCGATGAGGTGGCAGCCGTAACCGCGCAAGCGGTTGCTGCGTCCCGCTCTTTCGGGGGGCAGATTGCGTCCATGATTTTACCCGCCGATGCGGCATGGAACGCAGCCGAGGGGGCGGCGAGCCCGCTCGCACCGTCCCTTAAGCAAGCCCCGGATGCGGCAATTGACGCCGCCGCGAAGACCCTCAAGGCTGGCGCCAAGCCTGTGCTTCTTGTCGGCCGTAACGGTCTTTATGGGGACGGTTTGAAGGCCTGCGCGCGGATCGCGGCGGCCACTGAGGCCCTTGTGTGTTGCGATACCTTTGCGCCTCGATTTGAGCGGGGTGCCGGGCGCTTTGAGCTGGCGCGGCTGCCCTATTTCGGTGAGCTGAT
>JBCDJA010000264.1:0-4279 GCA_038748465.1 Pseudomonadota bacterium | reverse complement strand
GCGTCAACCAGGGAGCCGGGTCAACCGGGAGGAGGCAACACCATGGAGCAAGGGACCCGTGCGGCACCGATCCGCATCACATCGATGGACGATCTTGAACATGACCTCGCCGGAACGTTCGGCGCGAAAAACGCGTCTGCGCGCGACCTGGTGGACAGGGTCCGCCTCCGCGAGGACATCGCAACCCTAGATCGGACCGGCTATGTGGTGCTTGAGCGGGCCATCGACGAGGCCGCGACCGCAGAGGTGAAGCGCGCGCTCGAGGGGCTTATGGGCCCGTTCGGCCGCAACACCTTTGAGGGGCTGAAAACCCAGCGCGCTTATTCCTTGCTCGCGAAGACCCGGGTTCTCGATGGGCTCATCGCCCATCCCCATATTCTGGCGCTGCTTGAGACGGTCCTCGATCCCGATCCGCTTTTGTCCGCCTGCCTTGCGATCAACATCTCGCCCGGTGAGGCAGAGCAAGCGGCCCATTACGATACGGGGTTTTATAAGGTGCCTCGCCCCCGGCCGATTTTGGGGGTGTCGGTGATTTGGGCAATCGATGGGTTTACCGGCGACAATGGTGCAACGGTCGGCTGGCCGGGAAGTCATCTGTGGGCGGAGGGGCGCGTGCCAGCGCCAGGCGATGTGCATGGGCCGGTCCTTGCGCCGCCGGGCTCGGCGGTCGTGTTCCATGGGGATATGTGGCACGCCGGCGGGGCCAATCGGTCCGGGCAAACACGGATGGCCGTGACTGCGCAATATTGCCGGCCTTGGCTGCGCACCCAAGAAAACATGTCGCTCGCGGTCCCGTCCTCGGTCGTGAGCGGCCTTGACGATGCGCTCCAAAGGTTACTGGGGTATCACATCCACCCGCCCTTTATGGGCCATGTGAACGGCATGCATCCAAAGCGGCTCTTGGATTGATCCGGGTCAGGACTTCTTAAAGGGGCCATGGGCGGCCAGCATGGCATTGGCCCGGTCGACATCCTCTCGTTCCACCTCAAGATAGCGGGCGATCGCCTCCCGAAAGCCGGGATCGCGCACCCAATGCAAGCTCATCGTGGTGACCGGTAAATAGCCGCGGGCCAGTTTATGCGGGCCCTGGGCGCCGGCTTCCACAAACCGCAATTTGTGCGCGATGGCGTAGTCGATGGCCTGATAATAGCACGCTTCAAAATGCAGGCAGCTCTGGTGTTCTTTGGCGCCCCAGTACCGCCCATACAGAGTGTCTGAGCCGACAAAGTTCAGCGCACCGCCGATTGGGGCTCCATTTCGCTCACAGAGGAAAAGCAGAACCTTATCGCCCATACGCGTTCCGGCTTCGGAGAAGAATTCCCGCGTTAGATAGGGCGTGCCCCATTTGCGCGCCCCGGTATCCATATAAAAATCGAAAAACGCATCCCAATGAGCCTCGGTGATTTCGGCCCCCTTCAGCCAGCGGATGGTGACACCATCGCTCAAGGCCTGCGCCCTCTCCTTGCGGATGTTCTTGCGCTTGCGCGAGGCAAGGTCCGAAAGAAAGCCGTCAAAGCTGTTGTAGTCGCGGTTTTCCCAATGGAATTGCTGGTCCGTCCGCTTAAGGAAGACAGAGCCATCGTTGATGCGCGCCAATCTTGTGGCACTGTCTTTATCGATGAAAGTCGTGTGCAAGGACGAGACTCCGGCCTCCTCGGCAACCTTTGTTGCACCGAGGGCCAAGGCCCGTTCGCGTGCCTCACGGTCAGGTCCCGGCGGAACAAGGAAGCGGCGGCCACTTGCCGGCGTGAAGGGAATTGAAATCTGAAGCTTGGGGTAATACCGCCCGCCCGCTCGCTCATAAGCGTCGGCCCAGGCGTGATCGAACACGTATTCCCCATACGAATGGGTTTTGAGATATTGCGGCGCGAGCCCGAGGGTTTGCCCATCGCCATCGGCCATCACCAAATGAAACGGCACCCATCCCGTCTGTTCTCCGACCGACCCGGACACCTCAAGGCTGTGGAGGAAGCCATAGGTGAGAAAGGGGTTATCCGCCTCGCCGGGCGCTGCTTGCACGGCGCGGGACCAGGCCTCCTCCCCAATCTCCTCGATCGATCGGACGGTTTTAATGAGTACGTTGTCTGACACGAAGGTCATCCCGCGGTTGTTCGAAGGAACAATGGGTTGAAGCCCTCGAAAATCACGCCGATTTCGGATCGAAGCAAGGCCCGCGCCTCGGAGGGGTCACGGACCGTCCAGGCAAGCTGCGGCTGCAAGTCTGGGATGGGATCCAATCTGCGATCGACCGCAACAAACTCATACCCGCCCGTCCCGTATGATCCCGTGTCCTTTGGTATCGCCTTGTGCCCTAGGGCCAGGCCGAGCGGGCAGGGGCATCCCCGTTGGCGAAGGGATTGCAAAAAAGCCCTATCGAAGCTAAGACACGCAATTGGTCCGACATGGCCTCGCAAAAGCTGTGAGACGGCTTGCGCAAAGGCCTGCAGACGACGGCGGGGCAACCCATCCGTCTTCAATTCCAACAAGAGAGGCATTGTCCTTCCCGCCACCGCGAGCGCCGCGGCCAAGGTTGGTATGGTCGCGCGCGAGCGCTCGATTCGCACCGTCGCCGAATGAGGCGATGCGACACGGTCAATCCTCTCGCCGCGGTGGCACAAGCGCTTGAGGTCTTGGTCGTGAAAGACGACCGGCGTGTTATCGCCCGCCAGTCGCACGTCAATCTCACAGCCGATATTGGCGGTACGGGCGGCGGCTACGGCAGCCAAGCTGTTTTCTGGTCGCTCCGGTCCATGGAAACCGCGATGGGCAAACGCGCCCTGAAACGGAAACGGGTCAGCCACGGATGGCCAAGACGGCATCGATTTCCACGGCAAAGCCAAACGGCAGGCTTGCAACGCCGACCGCGCTGCGGGTGTGCTTGCCCGCATCGCCAAGCACCGATTGCAGAAGGTCCGAGGCGCCGTTGATGACTTTTGGATGATCGGGAAAGTCAGGCGTTGCGTTCACAAAGCCGGTCAGCCGGATGACCTGGGCAATCGCGTCAAGGGTGCCAAGGGCGGCTTTGGCTTGCGCTAAGATGTTAAGCGCGCAAAGTCTGGCGGCGGCCTGACCCGCATCGAGCGTCAGTGTATCGCCCAACCGTCCGACGACGGTTTGTCCATCGCTGGTGGCCGAAACCTGCCCTGAAATCCAAAGCTGCTCACCGACGATCAGTGTCGGGACGTAACTCGCAACAGGTCTGGCGGCCTCGGGGAGGGAAAGTCCGAGGGCCGCCAGTCTGTCTTCTGCGCTGTGTGGTGTGGGGGGAGTGGCCGTCATGGCGGGTCCATCCTTTCTGGCGGACCCGCCCGGGGGAGGGGAAGCGTTAAACGAGGCTGAGGTCGGGCTCGGCTTCAAGGGGAAGCGGCCAGACCGCCGGCTCGTTTGAAAGGTGCTGGCGCGTCCGCTTCTCCTGATACATGGCCGCATCGGCACGAGCAATCAGGGCTTGGGTTGAGGAGGCCCCGTCATAACGCTCAGTGCCGATGCTGGCGTGGATGGAGATCTCTGCCCCGTCGATGGTCAATCGCGCGGAGTTAAGCACCTCCGAAAGGCGCGCAACCCGCTCGAGGGTTTTTGTTGGATGCGCGCGCACAAAGATGATCGCAAATTCATCGCCGCCGAGCCGGGCGAGGTAATCGGTCCGGCGGGTGTTCTCCCGCAGAAGATCGGCCACATGGCTCAGCACCCGGTCGCCCGCATGGTGGCCGTGGGTGTCGTTGATCGCCTTGAAGCGGTTGAGATCGATATAGGCGAGGAGCCCGCCCTCGCTGTACCGGCGCGCGGTTGAAACCGTGCGCTCGAGCACCTCCAAGAAACCGCGCCGATTGAGAAGGCCGGTCAGTTCATCGGTGACGGACAAGGTCTCTAGATGCGCGAGCCGGGTGCGTTGCTCGCGAAGCTGGGCCTCGGCGAGGTCCGCCCAGTCGGCAAGATGGATCATCATCTGCCGCACGGCCACCGGGTCCATCTCGGCGGTTGGAGCGGACCGGGCCGACAGGTCCCGCGCAAGTTCGCGGATCAATGCCGGCGCGGCGCCTTCAAGAAGATCATCGCAGGTGAAAGTCGCAAACGCATTCATGGGTCGTCCCCCTTTGGTCCGAGGCGTGAGGTCCTCACGCGTCGCCGCCCCGCTGGCCAGCCCGCCAGGTTTTGGGCGCTCTGCCCACGAAGAGAGCAACCGGAATGCCAGGGCTGCCAACCCTCGACGAATTAACGATCTTACCTCAAAGGCTTAAGGCAACCTGCCATTTACCAGAGTAAACCTTGTGTTAAGCTT
>JBCDJA010000263.1:0-4280 GCA_038748465.1 Pseudomonadota bacterium | reverse complement strand
TTCAAACGGCCTTGGCCTTCAAGGCTCTTACGGATCGACAGTAAGCTGACCATGAGCGCGGTCGCATGGGCGAAAATCCCTGTGAAGATGTAGGTGAGGATTAAGCCAAAATATCGCAGAGGATCTGAACCGACAGCGGGATTCACCAGCAAAATGGCGATCACAAGGGCGCCAATGAACCAGGCAAAACTCGTCGCTCCGAAGAGCTTGCCGAACACCATGGTCCATGGGCCGATTGCTGACAGTCTTTGGGCATCCCATGTGCGGTCACGGATTTCCCCAACAACCGACCCTGCGGCCATCCACGACCCCCAAAAAAAGACCACCAATATAAGGATGACGGTCATCAACGACCCGCCCACAACAGAACCGACATCCTGATTTCCGCTAAAAGCCAAAAACAGAAACACGATGACGACGGACGCGCCAATCATTCTGGGCCGTGTGAGCTCGAGCCAAAGGTTGCGCTGTAGCTCTGGATTGCGCATCAGTGCGGCTCCTTTTGGGCTTTGATCTCTTCGAAATAGACATCCTGCAAGCGGCGCTCGACGATGCCGAAGGCATAGATTTCATGCCCCCTACGGACGAGTTCGGCGAGGATGGCGGCATGGGCGGCCCGGTCGTTGGCGATGGTGAAGCCGACCGCGACGTCTGAGACGTCCACGGTGCTCACGGCCTCCATAGCAGCGAGGGCCTCGGCAAGGGGACCAAGAGGGCTAAGAGCTTCAACGCGGATGCGCACGTCTTTTGCCGTGGCCGCGCCGACCGTTTGGGCACTTATTACCCTCCCCTTTTCGATCACCACCATGGCGGTCGAATAGTCTTCAAGCTCGGAGAGAATATGCGAGGAGACGACGAGGGTCATGCCGCGCGCTTGCAAGGCTCGCAACAGGCTAGACAGGCCCGCCCGCGCTTCCGGATCAAGGCCCGAGGCGGGCTCATCGAGCAAGACGACATCAGGTTCGTGCACAATGGCCTGGGCGATGCCAAGGCGTTGACGCAAGCCGCGTGACAGGTGTCCAGCAGGCTCGCCAAGCCGATCTTCAAGGCCAACGCTCGCGGCAGCTTTAGCGACCGCGTCCTTGACGACGCCCTGCCCAATGCCTCGGGATCGCGCCGCGTAGGTGAGGCAGCGCTCCACCGAGAGATCGTCATAAAGGCCAAAAAAGTCGGGCAGGAAGCCCAGCACCTCATGGACTTCGCGCGGCTGACGGCGAACATCGCGGCCAGCAACGACCACCCGTCCCCGATCGAAGGTGCTGAGAGCAGCAATACAGCGCATAAGTGTGGTTTTGCCGGCCCCATTCGGCCCGACAAGGGCGGTAATCGAGCCCTCCTCAATACGCAAGGACACGTCAAACAGCGCCCGCTTGGTGGGGTAGTCGAACGTCAGCCCCTCGATCTCGATCATGCCCTTCACCCCCGCTTCGTTGAGGGGGAGCTTGCCGCCAACCATGACCGAACTGTGGCAAAAGCCAGCAATTTAGCAGGGTTGGCGTGCGATCCCCCGCCACAAGCTTGCCAGATCGCTGGTTGAATGAGTAGCGTCCCGTCAAAGCCCTTAGAGCGGTCCCAACCGATCCTCGCGATGTCGCAACCTGATCCCCTCAGCCCCCCCGAGGATGACCTCGATGCCGATGCCCGGCCGGATTCTTGGCCGGATCGAGGGCCAGATTCTGCGCCCGATCCTAGGGGCGATCCGAGGCATGTCGCGATCATCATGGACGGGAACGGCCGGTGGGCGCAAAAGCGCCACCTGCCGAGGCTGGAGGGGCACCGGCGCGGTGTGGAGACCGCCCGGCGCATCGTAGAGGCGGCCTACAAGCGCGAGCTGGGGTTTTTAACGCTCTATAGCTTCTCGACCGAGAATTGGCGTCGCCCAAAGGCCGAGGTCACAGGCCTCATGCAGCTGTTCCGCCATTATGTCGAGAGCAATCTTGAAGAGCTTCACAGAAACAACGTTCGCATCCGAATGATTGGCTGGAGAGACCGGGTGGAGCCAGACATTGTGCGCTGGGTGGAGCGGGCGGAAGATCTGACAGCCAAGAACACGGGCATGACCCTGTCGATCGCCTTTAATTATGGCAGCCGCCAGGAGATCGTTGAGGCCGGTGAACGGATTATCGAGCAGGCCAAAGCGGGCCTTCTAGACCCTCACACCATCTCTACAGAGACGATCAAAGCGCACATGCTCTCGACCGGTTTACCCGATCCGGATTTATTGATCCGTACAAGCGGTGAGCAACGCATGTCGAATTATCTCCTGTGGCAGATTGTCAATGCCGAAATTTACATCACAGAAACGTTGTGGCCGGACTTTGATGCAGCCGGTCTTGAACTCGCGCTCGACTATTTTCGGCAGAGGCGTGCGCCAGTGCGCTGATCATTCCACGGTAACAGATTTGGCCAAATTGCGCGGCTGATCGACATCCGTCCCCTTAAAAACTGCCGTGTGATAGGCGAGCAATTGGATGGGCAAGGCCGACAAAAGCGGCATGATGAAACTATCGAGGGCCGGCAGCTCAAAACCGTCTTCAATCTGATCCTTCATGCGCTCAAGACCGCGTTTGTCGGAGATCAAAATCACCTTCCCGCCGCGGGCCGTCACCTCTTGAAGGTTTGAGGCCGTTTTCTCAAACAACTCATCGAACGGGGCGATCATGATCACCGGCATGCTCTCATCAATGAGGGCGATTGGGCCATGTTTTAATTCGCCAGCGGCATATCCTTCTGCGTGGATGTAGGAAATTTCTTTAAGCTTGAGCGCACCCTCCAAGGCGAGCGGATAGGAGCTTCCCCGGCCGAGAAACAATGCATGCTGCGTGCGCGCCAATTGGGTGGCGAGCCGCTCGATGTCATGTTCCTGGGACAGAATATCGGCGCAGCGGCGGGGCACCTCTTGGAGCAAACGGCACAGCCGCCTCACCGCCTCAGGCTCGAGCGTGCCTTTCGCGCGGCCAAGGGCAATGGCAAAAACAGCAAGCACCGTGAGCTGGCAGGTGAAGGCCTTGGTTGACGCCACACCGATTTCCGGCCCGGCAAAGATCGGCAGCGCAAAATCCGCCTCCCGGGCGATCGAGCTTTCTTCCACATTAATAATGGCCCCAACCTTTTGGCCCGCGGCTTTGCAATATCGCAGCGCCGCAAGGGTATCGGCGGTCTCGCCGGATTGGGAGATCACAAGAGTCAGGCCATCCCCCTCTAGGGGGGGCTCGCGATAGCGAAATTCCGAGGCGATATCCACATCGACCGGAACGCGCGCCAAGGGCTCGATCCAATATTTTGCGACATAGCCGGCATAGGCCGCCGTACCGCACGCGACGATGGAGATGCGGGACACCGATTGCAGGTCGAGGGGCAGATCGGTCGGTAAGCTGACCGTTTCGCGTGCCGGCGACAAATAGACCCCGAGGGCATGGGCAATGACATCGGGCTGTTCATGGATTTCCTTGGCCATGAAGTGGCGATGATTGCCCTTGCCGACTAAAGCTGCGCTGGCGTTGCTCAAGGTGACCGGCCGGTCGGCCGGCGCGTTGTGCTCGTCGTAAAGGGTCATTTTGTCGCGCCGGAGGGCTCCCCAGTCCCCTTCCTCAAGGTAGATGACGCGGTTTGTCATTGGGGCCAAGGCATAGGCGTCCGAGGCGACGAAAACCTCCCCCTCGCCGAGGCCGACGGCCAGGGGGCTGCCGCGCCGGGCGACAAGCAGCAAGTCCTCATCGGCGGCGTAAAGCACGGCAAGCGCGTAGGCGCCTTGCAAGCGCTGCAAGGCATCCGCAAAGGCCGCCTCCGCCGATTGCCCTTTGCTCAAGCCACGGTCGATAAGGTGGGCGATGACCTCGGTATCGGTGTCGGTTTCAAACACATGCCCCTCGGCCTCAAGGCTCTGGCGCAGGTCGAGAAAGTTCTCGATGATGCCGTTGTGGACAACGCCGATCGAGCCAGCGAGATGGGGATGGGCGTTGCGCTCGATGGGTGGACCATGGGTCGCCCAGCGGGTGTGACCGATGGCTGCCAGACCCTTAAGCGGGTCTGTTTTGAGGCGCTCAGCCAGGTGAACGAGCTTGCCTTCGGCGCGCCGACGGTCGAGCACGCCATCGTTTTGGGTACAAATCCCGGCTGAATCATAGCCACGATATTCAAGCCGTTTCAGCGCATCCAAAACGGTTGGCGCGGCGTCAGTTTTTGCGAGGATGCCGACAATTCCGCACACGGTGTAAGATCCTTAAAGGTCGTGATAAGAGCGGAACCAATCAACGAAGAGCGGTAACCCCTCCTCGATC
>JBCDJA010000262.1:0-4284 GCA_038748465.1 Pseudomonadota bacterium | reverse complement strand
CGCGCCTCTGTACGCTTTGGCAGGGGCCGTTGGTAGGCGGAGAAATGCGGCAGGGCGAAGACCCCAACCGACATGGATTTGCCCGACGCGTAAGATGCACTCACGGGGGCCTGCGCCCTCGGCGAACGCAACATGCGGCCAAGGTTGCCACCCCATTGCCCATTCGGACGCCCGCACTTTACACCGAGCAGTGCATAACTCAACCGGGGACGATGGTCACATGATCGTGAGGCCCCCGAGCGGGACGCGGCATCTTCGCAAGGGGGTGCATCGTGATGGCGGGCGGTTGGTCGCCGGCGCCGGGCACGACCTCACCCATGGGCAGGCCGGTTGATCGGATTTGGTTATCGAGCGGCCCGAGGGCTATATTTGCCCAGCTGAGCGAGGCGCACCGCCTGCGCCTGCTAGGGCCGATAAAGAGGGATACGCCATGCTGAATGAGAGCCATTCGCCGACAGAAGATTTGGACGGATTTCGCCAGGAAGTCGCTGCGTTTTTAGAAGCCGCCGTGCCCCAGGACCAACGCTTTCGTTTCAACGATCTCCTCTATTCCGACAAAGAGGCGACGCGAGCCTTCCAGAAGGCCCTCAATGAAAAGGGCTGGGGCGCGCCCCGCTGGCCGGTCGAGTATGGCGGGTGTGGCTGGTCAACCGACCAGATCGACGTCTTCTCCGACGAGTGCACTAAAATCGGGGCGCCCTGCCTCAGCCCGTTCGGATTGGTGATGGTGGGGCCGGTGATCTACACCTTCGGCTCGGACGCGTTGAAAGACCATCACCTTCCGAAAATCCGGTCCGGCGAGGTGTTTTGGTGCCAGGGCTATTCCGAACCCGGGGCCGGGTCAGACCTTGCTCGTTTAAAGACGCGTGCCATACGCGATGGCGATGACTATGTGGTCAACGGACAAAAAATTTGGACGACGCAAGCCCATTGGGCGGATTGGATTTTCTGTCTCGTTCGTACAGACACCGAAGCCAAACCCCAACGGGGCATTTCGTTTCTCCTGATCGATATGAAAACCCCCGGCATCGAGGTGCGGCCGATTAGGACGATTGACGGCATGCATCACCTTAACGAAGTGTTTTTCACCGATGTTCGCGTGCCGGTGACAAACCTAGTCGGCGCCGAGAACGAGGGGTGGACCTACGCCAAATTTCTCTTGGCAAACGAACGTCAAGGCATCGCCGGCGTTGCCTCATCGCGGGTTGCCTTGAAGCGATTGCGGGTCTTTGCAGCCTCAACGGAGACTTTCATCGTTCCACCGATTGAGGACCCAGCAATATTAGGTGCCCTCGATGATTTGGATGCGCGCCTTCACGGTTTGGCCGCTCTTGAGGCCCGTGCCTTGACCGCCCCCAGCCAATCGGCGGATGCGATGCGTCTTGCCGCGCCGTTAAAACTCCTTGGCTCTGAGCTGACCCAAGATTTGGAAGAATTGGCCGTGCGGATTGCGGGGCCCGCGGCCCTTCCGACACCGGCAGAGGACGACCCGTCAGACTACGATGCGTTCGGCGGCGAGGCGATGACCCGGTTTCTAATGGGCCGGTCCCACAGCATTTATGGGGGCACGTCCGAGGTGCAGAAGAACATCATTGCCGGCATGATGCTGAGAGACGCTTAAGCCATGTTCACACCCAACGAAGACCAAGCCTTGCTGGCGGAAAGCGTCGGCAAGTTCATCGCCCGTCATTACACCGATGAAGCGCGTTTGGGCATGGGCAGCACAGCGCATAATGAGCCGGTTTGGCGCGAGATCGCCGAACAAGGTTGGCTGATGCTACCCTTTGCCGAGGACTTTGGCGGCTTGCGAAGTGCGGGCGAGACGGGTTCTGGCGAAATGGGTGCCCGTGAAACTGGGGCGGGCGATATGGTCACCCTGTTTGAGGCACTCGGTCCGGGCGTCATCGTCGAGCCGGTGCTCGCCTCCGCGATCCTGGGTGGCGGGTTGATGTACCATACGCCCCATGCGGAGCGTCATAAAGACCGCATTGCGCAGATAGCATCCGGCGAGGTCCGTGCGGCGGCGGCCCTCCATGAAGCACGGGCCCGCCACGATCTTTTTTATTGCGAGACAAGCGCGGAAAAAACCGGCGAGGGATGGCGGTTGCGGGGGGCCAAGTCTCTGGCCCTCGGCGGTGCGTCAGCGGACGTGTTTGTCGTTTTGGCTCGGGCTGAGGGCGCACCCGGGAGCGGGGCTGCAGGCCTCGGGCTGTGGGCGGTCCCAGCCGGCATAGCGGGTCTTAATGCCGTGCCCTACCGGTTACGCGATGATCATTGGGCGGCCGATCTCAAGCTAGAAGATGTGACGGTCCCTGATGAGGCACTCCTGGCCGGGCCGGGGGAGGCAGAGGCCGCTGTGCATCGAGTGCTTGACGCGACACGGTTGTGCCTTGCGGCGGAGTCAGTTGGGCTGATGCAACGGGCCCTTGCGACGAGCATTGCCTACAGCAAAGACCGTCGTCAATTCGGTAAGGCAATCGGTGAGTTTCAGGTCATCCAACACTATCTCGTCGACATGTCGAATGCGCTCGAACAAGCGAAATCCTTGGTGTACGCAGCGGCTTCTCTTGCCGATCAGGGCTGGACCTTGGAAGCGCGCAAGGCTGTCAACAGAGCCTTTATCGCCACCTCAGAGGCTGGCATGCAGGTCGTTAAGAAGGCCGTGCAAATCCATGGCGGTATGGGCGTCACCGAAGAAATGCCCCTCGGCCGCCTTCTGCGCCGGCAAACCGCAATCTCGGTTCTGTTTCCTCCAACGTAATGGGCCGTATACTGCTGGATCCCTCCCAGATCGGATCAAGAGGCCTTTGCCGCTAGAGCCACAGGCGGCGTGCGCCCTTTGACCTCTTATCGATCCATACCATGATAATCCGGGTTTGGTCGCATATCGACCGCGGAGGCATGCCGGTTCGACATGTTAAAAAACGCGGCGACGGAGGCAATGTCCCAAATGTCCCGGTCGGTCCAACCCACCGTTCGCAGGGCCTGCCGGTCGGGTTCCTCAATGGTGTGCGAGGCCAGTGTAACCTTCTCCACAAAGAGCAACATGGCGTGTTGTTTTTCATCGAGTGGGGCAACGCGCCAGTTCATGACCAAGGCTTCGCCAAGGGCCGGATCGCCTGAAAGCGCGCGCACCGCCTGGCCATGGGCGGTGAGGCAATAAAAGCACTTGTTGATCGAGGAGACCGTCACCGCGATCATCTCGCGCTCTAACTTGCTTAGGCCACTGTCGCCCAACATCAGGTCGTTATACATCTGGCTGAAGGCCCGCAATTTTTCGGGCGCGAACGCATAGGCCTCAAGCACATGGGGCACCAGGCCGAGCTTGTCTCGGCAAACGGCGAAATAGGCCTCGATGTCCTCAGGCAGTGGTTCCTCAGGTGCCAGGGTGAGGGCCGTGATGGGCTCTTTCTCGGTCACAGTTTTTTCCTCCCGGTTTCAAAGCCATACGCACTCGGCCAAACGGCCACGCGCGTAGCAGGTGTGCACCAAGGTCGCACCTGCGTTGTCTAAACAGTTTCAGGTCCTACCTCCGACCATAACAAGACACGTATGCATAGAAGCAACATCCCACTCATACAGGAGGAGGTAGCATGGCTGTCCTAGATACTGTTGCTGATTATGGTAAGCGTATTCCGACGATCCACAGCGCGGATTGGTTTCTGCGCGTGCCGCTCGCGGCCATTATTATCGAGCAGGGCTATTACAAGCTGCCCGATTTCGCAGCCCAAGCCGAGGGCTATGGCTTGCCGATCATCGTGTTTGGTCTCGCCACCTTTGCCGAGATTGCAGGCGGGATTGCCATCCTGCTTGGTGGGATTATCCGCAAAAACTGGATGACCGACGTGTTAACCCGCCTTGGCGGGCTTGCGGTCGCAATTGTCGTGACCGGCGTCATCGTAATGATCTATTTCGGACCGTTCAGCGGTTGGCAATTGCAAGGCATGCTGCTTGCCGGCGGGCTCTACTTCCTCATGCGCGGGAACGGCGATGATGAGGATGTCCGCGGCGGGCCCAGCTTTAGCTCTCTCGGTGCCGGCCGAGGATAACGAGCGATGACCTCGACAATGCGGCTTTCGGGCACCCTGACGCCCGGGTTGAACCGGGGCTTAAAAGCTTAGATGCACGCAGCAGCTGATACCTAATCAGCTCAAAGATTAAAGAACGATAGGCCGCTGGGACTCTCTTCTGGGTGCCAGCGGCCGTGTTTGTTGCTGGGTTAGGATTGTGATCCGTCCGCGAAATGTTGGCCTATGACCTCTGCAAACCGCCCCGCGGCAACGG
>JBCDJA010000261.1:0-4323 GCA_038748465.1 Pseudomonadota bacterium | reverse complement strand
GAACTACCCATGCCGACGGCCCGCTTCGGCGGGGTAAGCATTGCCGGCGGTGGGGGTGGGTATTTCCGCCTGCTTCCCTATTTCCTATCCCGCCTGATGCTCAACCGGGCACGCCGTCAACTGGCCGAGCCGTTTATTTTTTACTGTCACCCTTGGGAGATCGACCCCGGTCAGCCACGGGTTTCGGGTCTCACCTGGCGCTCCCGTTTTCGTCATTATACTGGTCTTTCAGGCATGGAAGGCCGCATAGATCGCTTGCTGAGTGCTTATGAATGGGCGCCTATGGACGCGGTGTATCAACGCTATCTGACAGACCAGCCCACAAATGACGAGACACCGGACCGGGACGCGGCATGACGGTTAAAGTCGATATTCTTCAGGCAGATGAGATCTCCAAGGTTGCGGCCTTTGTCCGCGAAAACCCGGAGGCTAGTTTTTTCCATCTGCCGGAATGGAAAAGCGTCATCGAGCGCGCCTTTGGACACCGCGTCCCCTATTTGGTTGCGCGGCGCGGCGGTGCCGTTGAAGGGGTGATGCCACTTGTGCATGTCAAAAGCCGGTTGTTCGGCAATGCCCTCATTTCAAATGCGTTTTGCGTGCGGGGAGGGGCGGTGGCGGCAAGCGAGGAAGCGCGTAAGGCGCTTGACGCCAAGGCGCTCCAAGTGCTCGATGAGGTGCAGGCGGAGTATCTTGAGGTGCGCTCGCCTGTAGTACGCCATAGCGAGGATGAAGGCTGGTTGGCGCGCGAGGACCTTTATTTTAATTTCTCCCGTGCGATCGAGCCCAGTGAAGAGGCGTGCCTTAAACAAATTCCCCGCAAACAACGCGCCGTCGTGCGAAAGGCCCTGACCGATCCAACCCTCACCACGACCCTCGATACTACGGTCGATGATTTTTTCAGGCTTTATGCCTTCAGTGTACGAAATCATGGTACGCCGGTTTTCGCCAAAAAATATGTCCGCCTCCTGCGCGAAGCGTTTGGGCCGGCCTGCGAGGTCTTGACGATTCGCAAGGACGGCGCGCCTGTTGCAAGCGTCCTGTCGTTTTTGTTTCGCGATACGGTTTTGCCCTATTACACGGGCGGCACGTTTGAAGCGCGCAAACTTGGCGCGAATGATTTGATGTATTGGCATGTCATGCGCCGGGCCGCCGATCAGGGCCTAACGCAATTTGATTTCGGGCGCAGTAAGGCAGGCACGGGGCCGTTTTCGTTCAAGAAGAATTGGGGGTTCACGCCCGAGCCGATCGTACATGAATTTCTGATGGCGGGCGGCGCCGATCTGCCGAACTTGAATCCGACAAACCCAAAATATGCGCTCTTTATCAAAGCCTGGAAGCGGCTTCCCCTCCCCCTCGCCAATGCGGTGGGGCCCCATATCGTGCGCAATATCGGTTGACCGCCGTGATCTTAGTCTTCGATTCAGGTCTTGGAGGGCTCACGGTTTGGAATGCGATCCAGCGTGAGCGGCGGGCAGCGCCGCTCGTCTATCTCGCCGATTGCGACCGGTTTCCCTACGGTGATCGAGGCGATGATGAGATTATCGCCCGGTGCATCGATCTGGTCACGGAGGCTGATCGGCGCTTTAGTCTTTGCCTTGCGGTGGTGGCCTGCAACACAGCGAGCACCCTTGTGCTGCCCCATTTGCGCGAGCGGTTCGCGTTTCCCATCGTCGGCACGGTCCCCGCTATCAAGCCGGCCGCTGAGGCCTCCCAAAGCGGGCTCGTGAGCATCCTGGCGACACCCGGTACCGTCGCGCGGGATTATACCCGTGATCTGATCGATCGATTTGCCGCGGGCGTGTCGGTCACGCTTGTGGCGGCACCGCGCCTTGCGGCGTTGGCAGAGGCAGAACTCGCCGGAACGCCGCCCACTGATGCGGTGATTTGGGAGGAGATTGCCCCGGCCTTTGTGGCAGAGGGCAGCAGGCGCACCGATCAGATCGTGCTGGGGTGTACGCACTTTCCCTTGCTTGGCTCGCGCATTGAGGCGCTGGCCCCTTGGCCGGTCACCCTGGTCGACCCCGCGCCTGCCATTGCCCGGCGGGTGTTGTCGGTGCTGCCGGAGCAAGGCTCAGAGGCGCCTGGCAAGGCATCTGCCGGGCCGTCAACAAACCACTCGCTGTTTTTCTCAACGGCTCCGACACCGCGCACCGTGTGCCTGGCGGCCTCAAGCCGATCATCAGGCGAAAGAGAGATCGTACTCGAACCTTTTTAGCCAAGCCGGGCCCGTAAAGCGCGGGTGCCGAGCAAAGCTTAAAAGCCGAGATGCCGGTCCAACAGGGCCAATTGAGCGTCCCACTCATACCGCTCATCCACGAGCGCGCGCCCGGCCGATGCAAGCCCCTGTGCCCGGTCCGGTAATGCGGCCGCTTTAATCGCCTCGAGAAACTGATCGGGTGTTTCCGCGGTCAAGAGGTGGGTCCCCGGATCGGCGGCAATGCCCTCAAGGCCTTGGGGGGTGACGACAACCGGGGTGCCCATCGCCAAGGCTTCAAGGACCTTATTTTGAAGTCCCCGCGCGATCTTTAAGGGCGCGACGGCAAGGGACGCGGCCTTTAGATACGGCCTGATATCCGGCACTTTGCCGGTAACGGTAATGCCGGCCATCTCTCCGAGCGCCAACACTTTTGGGCTCGGGGCCGCGCCAACAATGGCAAAGTGAGCCCCGGGCATTGCGTTGCGCACCGAGGGGAAAACGCGTTCGGCAAACCATTGAACTGCGTCGACATTCGGCCAGTAGTCCATACGGCCTGTAAAGACGATAAGCGGATTGCCTTCGATCTCCACCGGGTCGAAGCTCGCCTCCGGCGAGAAATAGTCCGTATCAATCCCGTTGCCGACGGCGTGCACCTTGCGCGCCGCCTTCGGGACCTTGGTCTTGAACAGCTCAGCTTCCTGCGCGGTTACAAAGAGGCAGGCATCGGCCCGGGTTGCAACGCGCTCGTCAAAGGCGAGCAAGCTTTTTGCCTCGCGCGAATAAACAGCCCGCATCGGCCCTTTTTGACCTTCGGCATATTGCGCAAATTTTTCTGAATCGACGTCCACATAATCGACGACATAGCGAAACGTTTTAAGCGCCGTAGCAGGAACATATTGCGCCATGACCGATGAAAACACAAAGACCGCCTCGGGTTGAACCTCAGCCAACACACGGTTGGTCCAGCGCTTGAGCCCGGCGTCGAAAAAGTATCGCTTCGACAGGGGGGCGCCGGACGCCAGCGCCAAGCCAGATTTGATCCGCGCCAGACCTGGATGGAGCCGAGGGATGTGGCTTTGTTCGGCCATCCCCTCCACTTTTTCCCGGTGGGCGAGATCGAAGGGGTCGTCTATGAAGCACCCGAGAAAGACCCGGTGACGTTTTGCCAGATGGGAAAACATCCGGTACGAGCGGATTTTTTCGCCCTTATCGGGGGGGTAGGGTATCCGCTGCGACAAAAACAGAATGTTGGCCATCGGAAAACCGCGATCGGGGCGCTGCTTTGGGGGTTGAGTGCCTGGCACGCTGGCGCGAAAGCCTCAAGAAAGCGCTAACTCAAACTCTCTAGTTTGTGGCGAGTTCGATCGCAATTGGGAGATCACAGGTGGTGGTGCGGGCACCAGAGGCGGGCCATAGGCCAGCACAAGGCACGGAGCGCCCGCGGCTGGAGCCATTCGTCGTCGTGGGCCTTGTGGTCTTGCTGGTGATTGCCGCCTTTGCCGAGACCGTCGGCCGTATGGCCCATCTCTGGCTGACCCATCCGACCTATCATCACGGGCTGCTCGTGTTGCCGATTGCCCTTGTTCTTTTGTGGGACGATCGGGCGCGGCTCGGGGCGGTCCCTATCTGCCCGGATCTTAGAGGGCTTGGTGCGGTCGCGGTCTGCGGCGCGGTTTGGTATGCGGGCCAGGCCGCCCTCATCGGCGAGGTGGCTCAGTTCGCCCTCATCGGGATCCTTCTTGCGACCGTTTGGACGGTGCTCGGAGCCTCGTTCTTCAAGGCGGCGGCCTTCCCGCTTTTTTACTTGGTGCTCATGGTGCCGACGGGGACGTTTTTACTGGCCCCGCTGCAGGCGCTGGCAACGGGCGTCAATGGGACGGCCCTGCATTGGGCTGGCATCCCGGTTTATGTCCAGGGCTTTCTTATTGAGGCGCCCTACGGCACCTACCACGTGGCGCCTGGCTGTGCCGGCCTCAATTTCGTGCTTGCAACCCTTGTCCTGGCGCCGGTTTATGCGCGCTTGGTTTACCGGTCTGTCCAGAGACGGGTGATGGCCATTGGGCTGATGCTTGCCGGTGCGGTCGCCGCAAACAGCCTACGGATATTCCTCATCATCATTCTGGCCG
>JBCDJA010000260.1:0-4333 GCA_038748465.1 Pseudomonadota bacterium | reverse complement strand
GCTCGTTGATCAGGGGCGTGATGTTTACCTGTTTGGTGTCGGTCGCCGCTGCGGCGTAACAGGTATCGAGAAACACAAAGACCCGGCCCTGCACTTCTTGGATGGTATCTCGGATGTCATATCGGGTAACCCCGGTCTCGCGCAGGCGTGCCGGGTCTGCCTCTGCGGGCAGGAAGTAGTAGCGGGACGAGGCCTCGGTCACCCCATGGCCGGCCATAAACAAGACCGCCACATCGTCCTTGGTCGTCACCGAACTCAGCCAGGTCAGCCCTTCAAGAATTGCCGACCGGCTTGCTTCCTTATCCGTCAGAAGGCGGATTTCCACATCCCCGTAAAGACCGCCCGATTGAGCTTGGAGAACCGAGGCGAAATCCTTGGCATCCTGGGCCGCATAACCAAGCTTCAGCCGCTCCACATCATAGTCGGACACGCCGACAATCAGCCCATAGAGAGAGGGCTTTTGATCGCCGACCTGTTCATCCCCGGTATAGGTCAGTTGCAAAAGGTCAGGCTCGCCGGCACCGTCGGAGGTTTGAGCAATCAACGACAGGGTAACGTCCCGGGACGGAATGTTTTCAAGTTCGATCTGATTGACCCGGCCGATATTAAGGCCGCTCGTCACCGACGTTAGAGGCTGGCCATCGGCACGAATGCTCAAGCCCGTAACGGGCTTGCCGGAAGGCGATTCCAGAAGATAGAGGATCTTCGTTTTGCCGCCGGCAAAGGTCGTGCTCTCAGCTGACTTTAAGATTCGCACCACGGGCGGGGCAATATCGATGAGCCGGTCAGCGGTAACGGTGGGCCCGGTTCGCAAATTCGCCTCGCGCACGGCCGCATCGACGTCGCCAAGATCGAGCACGCCGTCAATGACGTCCGGGCGATAGAACTGGTCGCGGAACCGGCTGGCCCCGAAGAAGAGGGATTCCTTCATACCGCCTTTGTTGACGTGCCATCCGATGAGGTCTTCGGCCCCGGGGGAGGCATCGTAATAGCCTTGCGGCGTCCACATCACCCAGCCCGGTCGGGGAAACTCGTTGGTCAGGAACAAGGCCAGCAATTCCTCGCCGGTCTCCATACTGTGCCAGCGCACGGTGCCATCGCCATAAGCGGCGACAGCAAACCGGCCATCATTGGTGATGTTAACCCGCCATGCGGTGCTGGGGACCGGCCGTCGCCAGACCTCCGTCGTCGTCCCATCGCTGCGCACGTCATAACGGCGAATATACCAATCAGCACCGAGAACAAAACTTTTGGCATTGCCAGAAATGGCAAGCGCCCGCGAGATTTCATACCGATCGATCGCAATCGGTGCACCGTTGAGGATTGGCGCCTCGCTGCTGCTCCAATTGGCGAAAGTCAGCCCCGGCGCCGTAACCGACGGCTTTACCAGCGCGGTATTTTCGGTCTCGCTTAGCTTGACCCGCCGCTCTCGGATATCGAAGGTGAAGTAATTTTTATCCGTAAACGCTTCGATCGGTAGGCTGACCGATAGTCCGTCCGGCGCAAGCCGCAAGGAGGCGATGTTCTCCTCTTTCATGTAGGGATAGGTGCGATAATCAAGCACCCGAACCGGCACAGTCGTGACGGTTTTAAAGGCCGGATCGATAAACCCAAAGGTCGGGTCTTGGGCGCCGAACATAATGCGCCCGTCGTCCATTTGGGCGATCTCCATAATGGTGTTTTGAGCCGCCGTTAAAATCCCAAGCAGGGCGCCGGACCCCGCGTCGAACTGCCAAACCCCGTTGCCGGCAGCATAGGGCGCATAGGTTTCGCCGCGGCCGCCGGCATAGATTGTGCGCCCATCTTTGGACCATGCCACCGCAAGCAGATCGCCATAACGGATTTTATCATCCTTCAGGGTGCGGATATAAGTAAGGTCATCAGCCTTAAACAAGGTCACGCGCAGCGTGTCGGTGTGGCCGACCGCCAGGGTCTTCCCGTCAGGCGAGAAATCAGCCTTATAGGGGCGCTGACCGTCGGGCGATGGGACTTGCGCAAGAAACCGAAAGTCCGGGCCGTAGAGCCGCACAAGCCCGTCGTAAGAGGTAACGGCAAGCGAGCCGTTGACCTCGTTAAAGGCAAGGCCATACACATTATCGCCGATACCGGGCAGCCTTGCATGTTGGGCCCAGCTCGTCGTGTCGAAGATAAGCCCATCATTTTCAAGCGCGAAGGCGGTAACGAGATATTTTCCGTCGGCGGAAAATTTGAGTGAATTGACGACGTTGGGCAGGTTGCGGATGGCCTGCACCATTTGTCCGGTCTGCCAATCGAAAACATAGACCGCGAAGTCGCCATCGGGGTCGAAGGCCTCACCCGTCCACCCTGCGGCGGCCACCAGCTTGCCATCGGGCGACATCGCCACGGTGTAGACCTTGCCCTCGTCATTGGCGCCGATGGGCGGGCGTAAAATGCGCTGCAGGCGGAAGGTCTCACCGTCCTTCTGCGGGATCGACCAGACGCGCACTGTCCGGTCATAGGCGCCGGTCACGAGCAGGGTTTCATCGGCGTTCATATCGATGCTGCGCAGATGGCTCGAATGCTGGGTGGCCTCGATGCGCAGCACCGGCTTCTCATCGCCGCTCGTCTGGGCCTCAGCGCTGGAGAACGGCCCGCTCGCGATCAGCCCCAAAGCAAGCGCGAGGGTGAGTGCAAGACTGGCCGCAAGCCCGCGCGCCCGACCCGATGGCCCCATGGCCGGCGCCGGACCGGCAGCGCCCGCATCGCGCCGGGGGTTCAGGCGTCTCAAAAGACCGCCCATCGTCAAAGAGTGCCGCGCCGCAAGTGCCGCAATAACAGTCATGATATGTCCGACCCCGACCCTGTTTCACCTTGGCCCAGACCATAACCAAGCTTTGGCGTTGCGGAAAGTCTTTGGCGCCAGATCGGCCGGTGCTAGGTTGCGGGTGCTGGGTGGGTTTGACGGGCTTGTCCCGGTTCCGCGCCTCGGGCAGGACCGGCAAGACGGGCTGGCAGTTGGCGGCTGACGGTTGGCAAACGCTCTGGGCATCGGCCCAGCAGCGGTCGACGCGTCAAAGCCAGGGCGAGATCAATTGGCGGTGGTACGCCGGGTGGGAGAGAGCGACATGCTCATGGGCCGTGTGCGGAAAAACAAGTTAAAGGCGCTGCTCTTGGCGGTGGTGATGCTGGCAAGTCCGGTCGGCGTTGCGCTGGCGCTTAACTCGGAAGATTTGTTGCAGCGCTATGCGCAGGCCGAGGCAGCGGGGGACTTCGCCGAGGCAGCGGCAGCGGCGGAATTGCTGGCCAACGGCAATCATGACGGCATCAAATTGCCGCCGGAAGAACAGCTCATCTTAAAGCGGGCAGCGGCCGACAATCACCTGCTTGCCGGCAACAAAATCCGCGCCGCCTCGCTCCTGGAGCAGGTCATTGAGGAGACGGAGCGAACGACGAAAAAATCGCCGGACCTTGCGGCAACCTACGAGGAGTTGGCCGACGTCCTGCTCGACATCGGCGATACCGGCTCTGCCCTCCAGGCCATCAGCCAGGCCCTAGTCATCTATGGCAATCTCTACGGCACGCAGCACCCAAGCTACCGATTTCCCTTAACGCGCGCCGCCTCGTTTTATGCCCGTGCCGGGGATGGCGCCAAGGCCTCCGAGCTGGCCGATGCGGCCCTGCGGCTCGAACAAAAAGCAAGCTCTCCGCGCCTTTACGAGCGCTTGGCCACCAAGACCCGCGATGTGGTCAACGAGGCCTATGAGATTGTCGATGTTTATTACGGGACCAATCGGCAACCCTCGGGCAAAGGCGGGCTCGACAATTATTATTCGGGCAAGCGAGGCGAATTCGATCTCGGCATCGTTTCCGTCAGTGTGCCGAGGAATAATCGATCCTTCGGCGAGGTCAATCGGCCCGATCTGTTCAAACTCGAATTCCGGCCCGATCCAGACCGCCACATCATGTTGTGGGACATCACGCCGCTTGGCGCGCCGGTGTTTTACGAGCGCTTACGCGGCGCTATTAACCGCTCCGACCGCAAGGAAGCCCTCGTCTATATCCACGGCTTTAAGAACACCTTCGATGACGCGGCCCGCCGCACCGCGCAGCTCGCCTACGATCTCGATATCGACGGGGCGCCGATCCTTTATTCTTGGCCCTCGGGCGGCACGCTGCTGAGCTATGTGAAGGATGGGAACGAGGTCAATAATGTCCGCGCCTTGCGCGATTTTGAAGATTTCCTCCAGCGCATTGTCGAGACCTCAGGGGCGGAGAAAATCAACGTCATCGCCCATTCGATGGGGAACCGATTCCTCACCGAGGCGCTCGACGGCATTGTTGAAAAGCGCCGCAGTCGCGGCGATGCCGTTGC
>JBCDJA010000259.1:0-4338 GCA_038748465.1 Pseudomonadota bacterium | reverse complement strand
GGTCGGCGTGACCCGATCATCCGCATCGACACTGTTAAATCCGACCCGGTGCAGAAAGGCCAGTTGATCGCGCAACACCGTGCCAACGGCGCGCAGCTCGCCGGTAAAGCCAGACCGGCGGAGGATCCGGCCGGTTGAGAAGCCGCGCCCGTCTTTGAACATCGGAAACTCAACAGCGATCAGGTCAAACGCCTCAAGGTCTCCCACAATGTCATCGACCACGTCGCTTGATTTCAACAACAGTCCAAGACCTGTGCCACGGGCGCGCAAGGCATCGCCCTCGTTTTTCCAGCGCTCGAGACTAACGATCACCGCACCTTCTGTAGGCAGAACATCGCCTTCCTCGTCTCCGATAAAGGTGTAGGGATCGTCCACATAGGCGCCGTCCTTAATGAGTGCCATAAAGCGCCTCCTTAAAGGGCTCGAGCCCTGTTCTGCGATAGGTCTGGAGGAAGGTTTCTCCCTCGCCCCGCTCGGCCATATAGGTCTCAACTAGGGTCTCGATGGCCCCAACGATCTCGGTCCGTCCGAAGGCGGGCCCCACAATGTCGCCGATTGAGGCGTTTTCATCGGCACTGCCGCCGAGCGTGACCTGGAAAAACTCCTCGCCGCGCTTATCGACACCCAAGATCCCGATATGCCCAACATGGTGATGGCCGCAGGCATTGATGCACCCGGAGATCTTGATTTTCAGCTCGCCAATATCCATCTGCCGCTGCAAATCCGAAAACCGTGTACTGATTTCTTGCGCGATGGGAATCGAGGTGGTGTTTGCGAGGTTGCAATAATCAAGGCCCGGGCAGGCGATGATATCAGACACAAGTCCCAGATTCGCCGTCGCAAGGCCTGCCTCCTGCAGTGCTTGATAAACCGCAAAGAGATCTTTTTTGCGGATGTGGGGCAGCACTAGGTTTTGCTCATGCGTGACGCGGATTTCATCACCGCCAAAGGTGAGCGCCAGATCGGCAATGCGGCGCATTTGCTCGGCCGAGGCATCCCCCGGCACACCGCCGGTGGGTTTAAGCGAGATGCAGACGCTCGTATAACCAGCTTGCTTGTGCGGATTGGTGTTGACCTTAACGAAGTCATCAAAGTCGGGATGGGCGACCCGCTTTTCTTCCATCTCCGGGCAAAAATCCGATAGCGGTTCAAAAGCTGGAGGTGCGAAATAGGCCTTAATGCGCTCAAGCTCACCCTGGGGCAGGCCGGCCTCGCCCTCGGCAAGCACCTTTTCAAACTCCTCGTTCACGCGGCGGCGCATTTCCTCTTCGCCGAGTTCGTGCACCAGGATTTTGATCCGCGCTTTATACAGATTATCACGCCGGCCGAATTGGTTATAGACCCGCATCACCGCTTCAAGGTAGGCCAGCAATTGGTCTTTCGGCAAAAAGTCATGGATGCACTTACCGATCATCGGTGTGCGACCTTGCCCCCCGCCGACATAAAACTCAAAACCCACTTCGCCGGCATCGTTCTCTACCATGATCAAACCGATATCATGGACCTTGATCGCCGCCCGATCATGGGGGCTGCCGGTGACCGCGATTTTAAACTTCCGAGGCAGGAACGAGAATTCGGGGTGGAAGGTTGACCATTGTCTGATGACCTCGCAATAGGGGCGCGGATCTTCGATTTCGTCGGCCGAGGCAGCCGCGAACTGGTCTGACGTCACATTGCGGATGCAGTTCCCGCTCGTCTGGATGGCATGCATCTCGACGGTCGCCAGATCTCGCAAAATGTCGGGTACGTCTTTTAGCTGCGGCCAATTATATTGGATGTTCTGGCGTGTCGTGAAATGCCCATAGCCTTTGTCATAGGTTTCCGCGATATGGGCGAGCATGCGCATCTGCCGGCTGGTGAGCGTGCCATAGGGGATCGCCACCCGCAGCATATAGGCGTGCAGTTGCAAATAGAGCCCGTTCATGAGCCGCAGGGGCTTGAACTCGTCCTCGCTTATCTCCCCCGAAAGCCGACGGGCGACCTGATCGCGGAACTGCGCGACCCGTTCACTGACAATTTTATGATCGAATTCGTCATACCGGTACATGACCGATGACCTCACATCTCAGAAGCGGCAGCCGCGGCAGGCGAGGGCGATGGCGCAGCCGCCGCCAAGGCGGCGTCAAGCTCGGCCTGCTTGCCCAAATCGGGCCGGACGGTCGGTCCCTTGGCGCGGATGATCTCGCGGGTGCGCAAGGGCCTTGGGCCTTCCGGCTCGTCGGCGACGTCAAACACATAAGGGTCCACGATGAGCCGTGCGGCGACGTCGTCGGCGGACGCATCGAGGGCGACCTGGGCCGTCTCGTTTTCCCGATAAACCTGGGCGTCAGCCACCGCCTCAACCCAGCCAGAGGCGGCGCGATACACCACGGCGCCGTCAACAAGCCGGTTGGCTGTTAAGACCAACGGGTGCTTGCTGCGAACGCGCTTGCCGCCGGCGACCTGTTTTCCCATGGCTTCTAAACCTCTTTCAACGCACACGCAGAGGTAAGATCGGCGACTATTTTTGTCAAATCGAATTGTGAATTAAACTATTACACAAAATGAAATGTGAAATAGGGCGGCTGGCTCAGAATGCGTCTTAAAACCAGGGCCTTAAAGGATTGAAGTGGGCCTCAGTTCAGCCAATTCGGCCCACCACGCCACAAAGCGCAGGTCGGTTTGCCGTGACCGCCGGCACATCCTTGGCGAGATTATCAAAGCGGTGTTGCGACAGGCCAGTAAAGCACCGCAGCGCCAAGGGCCGCCGCCGTTCCCGTAAACAGCATCAAAAAGAGGGACCGCGTCATGCTTGGTTACTCCCGTGTTAAGGGACAACCAAAGCAGGAATGGTGGACCGCAGCAAGCGCTGCCCCCGGACGGGCGTGGCCTGGGTTCGGTGCGGGCGGCGGGCCGGCGGCCGGTTGTGGTTTGGTCGCGCTTTACGCGTTAAGTGCCGGTCCGGTCGAAAGGCTCGCAGCGGACCTGACGGCGGAGGCGATCAACCGCGTCAAGCGCCTCGGCGTTTGGCACCACAAAACGGATGAGGACAAGCCCGGAAAAGGTCGGCGCTTCGATCACCGCCGATTGGGGCACGCCGGAGACCTTGCTCGCGGGCCCCGTGACGATGATCTCGACCTCCTCAGCGCCGGCCTGCTCGCCATTGAGGGAGAAGAAATTGGTCGTGTCGCCGTCATAAAGGCCAAGCGACCAATAGCCCTCGGCCACCGGAGCGGTCACCCGAACCGGGTTGATCGACAGGCTATAGCTGCAGGCCACATAGAGAAAATCGGGGCTTGGCTGCACCAGACCAACCCGGGCCGGCGTCACCGGCTCGGGATAGGAGGCGGCATTGGTCCCGGCATCGGCTTCGACCGCCCGCATGATTTGAGACATGACAACGGTCGGAAAGAAAAAGACTGCGGCCAGGTGCACGAACACCGCCAGCCCCAACGTAAAAACCACCCAACGCAAAAACCCAACCATGACCAATCCTATCGGCAGTCGATTTCTTCAATGCGGGGCAGGTTGATCTCGCCCGGCTTGTTGGAAAATTCCGGCTCCGGCCCATAAAGGCGCAGCACAAGGCTGAACGGCTGGCCGGTCTCAACCGGCAACCACAATTCAGGCTGCGGTGCCCCGGCTAGAATGAACGTGAAATTGCCCGGCGGCACGTCGCCCAGGGTTACCGAATACCGCTCATCTTCGTTGGCCATCAACTGGCCAGACCCATCATAGGCACTGATCGACCACCAATCGCTTGGCAGGTTTGCCCCGGTCACGCGGTAGCGGCACGCGCCGGTCAGTGGATCGCCCGTAATGTCGACCTCCGTCGAGAAATAGAGCGCGTCCTCTTGGGGCAGGTACACCAGGCCCTGCCGGGCGGCGACAGCCTTGTCATAGGGATTGGCCGATTGGGTCCCGATAACGAGATTGTGGCGCCATTGATCCTTGGTCCCGACCGACACGGTAGACGAGCCGGTGTGCCAGTCGATGGCATACCAGGCGGATACAACGCCGATCGCGATCGCCGCCACGATTGACAACAAGGTGCGAAACAAAAATCCCATCGCCCCCCCCCTCTACTCGGGTCCTCAACGCTTGGGTCGGACCTGCCACACGGCCGGGCGGCAGACCCCGCCAGCGGCTTACCCATCACCACCTTATCGCGTGCGGGTGCGCCATCCCTGAGGAGAGCCCCAAAACCCCGCCCGCCGAAGCATCCTTTGCCCCGTCGATGCAAAACTTAGGCTAAACAATAGATTGCCGGGCAAGCAGCGGCAATCGCTGTGCGCGATCTTGAGTTTCTGTCGCATTGGCGAGGGGCGCCAGCGGCAGACCGCTTAAGGGTGTCACGGC
>JBCDJA010000258.1:0-4370 GCA_038748465.1 Pseudomonadota bacterium | reverse complement strand
GCATCATAGGATTTAAGAAAGGCAGCCTAACAACCAACAGGTCGGAACGAAAGGTGGACAAACTGGGGCAGGCGGGCCACAGGTCCTGCCGCGACGCGCCTTGACTGGTCAGCCGAGGTGGTTATCCCAGGCAAAGGTGGCTTCATGGAACCGATTGGGCACCATAACGCCGGACTGTGCATCGATTGTGGCGACGACACCCGTGCCCGCAGAAAGGACGAACTGCCCCGGGACCGGGCCCGCCAAGAGGCCGCATCCATCCGGCATAGGGATCGTCTGCATGCGGCCTGACGCCTGATCCCAGATAAACGCAACACCGCCCCGGGGGGAGGATGCAGCGATAAAGCGCCCGCTCCGATCTGCGGCAATGTCCCCGCAATAGCCGCGCATCCGGTGCCAGGTGGATGACGGAAGGAACGCAGGCGCCGCGCCCGGCGCCGACACAAAGACGAGCGGGTCACCGGGCCGGCTTTTGTCCTCGTTCTGCAGGGCTGCGGCCACCCGGCCATCAGGCAGGACAGTAAGATGACGAATGCTGAGTTTATGCCGGTCCTCCCCGAGGCGTTTCGGGGCTTCGGCGAGTCGGCCCCTATCGGAGAAAAACGCCAAGGAGGGGGCCATCGTCTCGATATTGAGTTTGCGTCGCGGAAGATCAGGATGGGTTGCAATGCCGCCATTGGCGATGACAAGCGTTCGCCCGTCACTCAGGAAATCGATGTCGTGGGGGCCGATGCCCCCGCTTGCAAATTCGCCAAGGCGGCGGTAGCGATCGCGCGCATCGTAGACACCCACACGGCCATCGCGCTCCTCAAACGCGTTCTCGGTTACAAACAAGGTGTCGCCTGAGCGCGTGAAGACGCCGTGGCCATAAAAGTGCCGATCGGCCGGCGGCTCAAAGGTGTGCAGCACACGGCCTGTTTGCCGGTCGATAACGAGGGCGAACCGGCCCGGCCGGCGGGCAAAAACGATCGCATGGCGCGAGGCCGGCCGGCGTACGACCCCGTGGGCGCGCCCGGGCAAGGGAACCTCAAACTCAACCCTTCCCGACCGGGACAGGCGGCAGAGCACAAAATCGCCCGCCTCGGTCCTTGCCGGCGCGAGGGTAAAAGCCTCCTCACCCGGCCCACTGCCGGCGGGAGGCCCGCTGCCCACGGTCGGCACGCTGTCGACGGGCGCCCCGCTGTCGACGGATGACCGCAGCACGAGGCCCACTGCACCAAGACCTCCCGCGCCGAGGCCTAGGGCACCCAGCGCTAGAGCTTGGCGGCGATCAATCCCCATCGAAGCGGTTAAAGCCCGCGCTTAGCCCAAGCGCCGGAAGGCTCTGCGTCTCAAAGGCCGTTCGTATAGCGGCGATCTCTTGTCGCACGCCGTCGATCTGTGCCCAGACGTCCGGATCTGCCAGCGCCTCATCGAGCGGACTGTCGATGGTCGCCAGGAGGTCGGCGGCCGCCTGCAACCGTCCGGCGATGTCTGCCGCTTCGCTCGGCGCCCCACTCTGGAGTGCCAGGGCGGCAAGACGCCCCTCCTCGGCCGGGCCTGCAATTTCGACCAAGGCGTTTAAGTTGGCGGAGACAATAGCTAGCGTCCGGCCGCTGCGCCATTGCTCGGCGCGGCGCGGTCTCGCCTCCTCCGGCGATGCACCGAGCGGGCGCACAAGCTTCACCTCCGACAATGCATAAAGCCCGTCCATCAGTGATTTCACAAAGGCAACGGCACCTTCAGCATGGGTTGCAAAATAAGCATTATCCTCACCGACCGTCGCGAAATAGTCTTTAAACGGCGGATCACCTTCCAGCCAAGCAGATGCTGTGTCGGATGCAATCGCTGCGACATTGCCAACGATGCCTCGCAGCACTGCACAGCGCCGGTCCCCACCCTCGGCGCCCATAAAATCAGCTGGCAGAACACCATCGCTGAACAGCAATCGCTCTATTGCCGGCAGGCCCTGCCCCGCAGCGCTCTGATTGATGTAAACCCGAGGCTGATCAAGGGCGAGCTCCGTATTGCCGATGAGCGATGTGAGGGCCTTTGATGTGGCGTTGCGCCGATCGGGCCAGAACGACATGCGCTCATGCCGGGTCAGGAACTCAATGGGCCCAAAGCGCACATGCTCGATGGCCGCCCAAGCGCCCGAGGTGGATTGAAACGCCTCCCGCACGGCCGCAAGCCCCGTTGCATCGGGTGCTGTACAAAACGCGGTCGTTGCCGCTTGAAGGTCGCCAGCTGCAGACCGCAACACCGCGTATCGGGGTAAAACATGGCTTGCCACCAAATCGGCGGTCAGGCGCGCGAAGGCGGCCTCGTCCGGTGGCTCGGCCGCGACGGCATTCGGCAGTAAAACCGCTAAGAGTACGCACGTGAGTTTCAGGCGCATTGGCCCCTCCCCTTTGCCCCTAGTTCTAAGGCACTAAAGCGTTTTGATGAACGCGATCAACGCCTCCCGCTCATCGGGTTCCAACGCAACAAAGGCATCACGTGAGGCTTCCGCCTCGCCCCCATGCCAAAGGATCGCCTCCTTTAAGGAGCGCGCCCGGCCATCATGCAAAAAATAGGTATGGCCGTTGACTGCCTCCGTGAGGCCAATGCCCCACAGGGGCGGTGTGCGCCACTCCCGGCCGCTGGCTTGTCCTTCAGGCCGACCATCGGCCAAACCCTCACCCATGTCATGCAGCAGAAGATCTGTGTAAGGCCAAATGACTTGGCGAGACAAATGGGGCGAGGCCTCACTATCGCCGGTGAGATGGCTTGGCGTGTGGCACGCCGCGCAGCCTGCCTCATCAAACAGTGCTTGACCCGCCGCAAGTTGCGCCGGGTCCCCTTTTCGCCGTGCGGGCACCGCGAGGTTGCGGGCGTAAAGCACAACCGTGTCGAGGACCTGGTTGGGCACTTCCAAATTTTCATATTGGGGACTGTCCCCATGGGGAGCGTCAATGCAGGTTGTTTGTTGGGGGGTGCAATCGCCCCAATGGGCCGAGGCAATAGGCGATGACAGGCCGATGTCGCCGGCAAAGGCATGGGCGCTTTGCTGCACGAGGGTAGGCTCTAGGGACTTCCAGCCAAAGCGCCCGACCATGACCTCGTCATATTCCACCGACCAAACTCGGTTTGCGCGACCTGAAATACCATCGCCGTCCCGATCCTCCGGGTCCTCGCGCACCAGCAAATCCGCCTCCGGAATGAGTTCAAGCAGCCCGAGGCCGATCATCGGCGGGGCAATGCGCGGCGACATCATGAGGTCCGAATGGGGATCGCCATATCCAAGATCGGACAAAGCGTAGTGGGGCCGGCGAAGCGAGACCTCTTCGCCCCCGTTCAAGACGACCGTTTCCTCAGTGTAATCGACCGTAAACCGCCCCTCGATCGCGTGACCCGGCAGCGCAAAATCTTGCAACTGCACCCCATAGACCGGATCGGGGATCACGCCAGTACGCCCTGAAGCCAAGGCGGCCCGATGCTCATCCGTCTGCGGCGGAATGCTGAGACGCATAAGCATGGAAATAGCATTATCGTCGGGATAATTTGCCGTCGGCGGATGGCCGCGGCCATCGTTCACATGACAGCTTTGGCAGGCGCGGGCGTTGAACAAGGGCCCCAAACCGTCCGAGGCTTGCGTTGAGGCGGGCGATGAGACCCAAAGCCGTTCAAAAAAGGCATTGCCGACCTCAAACAGCAATTTCTCGTCAAGGCCGAGCGTTGCAGAGGGCTGAGAAAAGGCAAAACGCCCAGGGGGTTTGCGGCTTGTCGCATCGCCGCCCGGCATAACGTCGAGGGAGACGCTTGTGGTCGACGCGCCAGGGGGCGTGTGCAGCGGCGTCGGCATACAAAGCAACCCCAACGCCGCGGCCGCCCCGACCCCGCGTAACGCGACCGCGCGCTCGCGCCACCTATTGAAAGACAGTGTCCGGCGCATCGAGACTATCCGAGCCCTCGATTGACACATCGGTCAGATCAAGCGTTGCCACCGTCCGCTCGATGACCCGCGTTTGCCCAACCAAGGCGTCGATGACGGCCTGGAGCACGGCATTGCCCTCGGCGTTGCCGACGCCTAGCATTTGGTCGTAGGCCTCCACGCTTTCAGCGCGTGCCTTCATCGCGGATGCCTTATCGAGGGTCACGTTGAGGGCGGTCACCATGTCGCCGGCAACCTTAGGCGCGGCGTCCTCCAACAGGTCATGGAGCGAAGGGCCGGTCACGGTCTTTCCATTCACCCGCTTATAGGTGCCAAAATATACATTCCTTATACCGACAATATTGTAGTAATGGCTGTTGTGGGTGTTGTCGGCAAAACAATCGTGTTCTTCCTCCGGGTCGTTGAGCAACAACCCGAGTTTCATGCGCTCGCCGGCAAGCTCCCCGTAAGAGAGGCT
>JBCDJA010000257.1:0-4380 GCA_038748465.1 Pseudomonadota bacterium | reverse complement strand
CGCCAAGAAATACACCAATCGCGGTCTGCAATTCCTCGATCTTATTCAAGAGGGCAATATCGGCCTCATGAAGGCGGTCGATAAGTTTGAGTACAGACGGGGTTACAAATTCTCGACCTATGCGACGTGGTGGATCCGCCAGGCGATCACCCGCTCAATCGCAGATCAGGCGCGCACGATCCGTATTCCCGTCCATATGATCGAAACGATCAACAAGCTGGTGCGCACCTCGCGCCAAATGCTGCACGAGATCGGCCGCGAGCCGACCCCTGAGGAATTGGCCGAGAAGCTGGCCATGCCCCTTGAGAAGGTGCGCAAAGTTCTCAAGATCGCTAAAGAGCCGATCTCGCTCGAGACCCCGATTGGCGATGAAGAAGACAGCCATCTCGGCGACTTCATTGAAGATAAGAACGCCGTTCTGCCCATCGATGCGGCGATCCAATCCAACCTGCGAGAGACCACGACCCGGGTGCTTGCCTCCCTCACGCCCCGCGAAGAGCGGGTGCTGCGGATGCGCTTCGGAATTGGGATGAACACCGATCACACCTTGGAAGAAGTCGGCCAGCAATTCTCGGTCACCCGGGAGCGTATCCGCCAGATCGAGGCAAAAGCGCTGCGTAAGCTCAAGCATCCAAGCCGGTCGCGCAAACTGCGTAGCTTCCTCGACAACTAAGCTATTCGATCTCGAACACGACGGTGACGCCAGCCCGGTAGGTTTGTTCCCCGCCGGCAAGGGGCACCTCGTCGGCAAAGCTGGCCTCAACTGCCATCCGCGCCATGGGTCGTGCGATGGGCCGGGAGGCGCCGGTCTCATCGATGCTTATAATGCCTTTCATCGCAACGCCGGCCTCTTCGGCGAGCAGGCCAGCCCGGGCCTTGGCATCTTGCATGGCGGCGCGGCGGGCGGCATCCATCGCCTCACCGCTTTCAGCCAGGAAGAATGAAATTCCCCCTACGGAATTTGCGCCGAGGGAGACTGCTTTATCGAGGATCGTTCCGAAGGTATCGATCTGCCGCACGACAATCACAAGTTGGTTTGACACCTGATAGCCGGTGATTTTGGGTGGCTGATTGCGCTCCGCGCTCTTGTAGCTTTGATATTGCGGACTGATCGAAAAGTTCGTCGTTTGCAGGTCCTTCTTCTCAATGCCGGCGGCCTCAAGCTCTGCCATCAGACCACGCATGGTCTCGTTATTTTGCTCAAGGGCGGCGGTCGCGGTTTCCGAGAGGGTCACGACCCCGAGCGTGATGCTGGCGGTGTCCGGTGCCCTGTCAACCAACCCCTCGCCCGACACAGTGAGAAATCGGGTCGGGTCCGCGGCCTCTGATGGGCCGTGTCCGTCGGCTTGTGCTGTGCGGGCAGCGGTTAGGGCAACAGCAACAAGGCCGGCGGTGAGGGCAAGGGCGGCAAAGGGCGAGCGCATAACGATCCTCCTGTTTTAATCGGTCTCTTGTTGTCGCCGACTATGGCGCAAGCGTGTTGCACGGTCGATCGTTTCGCGAAAGAATGCCGGCCGAGAGGAGGGCGGCAGTGGCCCATGCCTCCTGGGCCTGTAGCTCAACTGGTTAGAGCCGTCCGCTCATAACGGATTGGTTGGGGGTTCAAGTCCCTCCGGGCCCACCACCCGTTTGCGCGGCCCCTCGCAGTCAAGTCCTTTGTGCGGGCATGCGAGGGGATACGCGATAGACCCCAAACCGCTTGTGAGGATGCTGGTTGTAAGGGCGCCGGCTCCCGAACTTTCAAACCCAGTGCCGTCAACAGGCGGCAAAAGGACACGCCATGGCGACAAATCAATTCATTTATTTCATGCGGGGTCTGACAAAGACCTATACCGGCGGCAAACAGGTGCTCAAGGACATCCACCTGTCCTTCTACCCGGATGCGAAAATCGGTGTCGTGGGGGTCAACGGGGCGGGCAAATCCACCTTGCTCAAGGTCATGGCGGGGCTTGATACGCAATTTAATGGCGAGGCTTGGGCTGCTGAGGGAGCCAAGGTTGGCTTCTTAGCACAGGAGCCGGAGCTTGATGCGTCTAAAGATGTTCTTGGGAATGTCATGGAGGCTGTCGCGGAAAAAAAAGCGCTGCTCGATCGGTTTGAGGCGATTGCCATGAAAATGGCCGAGCCGATGGACGACGAGGAGATGAATGCGCTGATTGAAGAGCAGGGGGAGCTTCAGGAACAGATCGACACCCAGGACCTCTGGGATCTTGATTCGAAGATCCGTATGGCGATGGAAGCGCTGCGATGCCCGGCAGAGGACGCGGATGTGACCAAGCTCTCGGGCGGTGAAAAGCGCCGGGTCGCTTTGTGTAAGCTTCTCCTCGAAGCGCCAAACCTGTTACTCCTCGATGAGCCGACAAACCATCTCGATGCGGAATCGGTTGCTTGGCTCGAGCATTATTTGCGCGATTATGAGGGGGCAGTGGTGCTGGTGACCCACGATCGGTATTTCCTGGATAACGTCACCGGCTGGATCTTGGAGCTCGACCGGGGGCAGGGCATTCCGTATGAGGGCAATTACTCCTCCTGGCTTGAGCAAAAGCAAAAGCGCATGGCCCAGGAGGGCAAGCAGGAAGAGGCCTTGCAAAAGACCCTGGCACGCGAAAAGGACTGGATCGACGCTTCACCGAAGGCGCGCCAGGCCAAACCCAAGGCCCGTATCCAGGCCTATGACGAGCTATTGGCCAAGGCCGGCAAGGAAGACGTGGGCAAGGCCCAGATTGTCATTCCGCCGGGACCGCGGCTTGGCAACCTGGTGATTGAGGCGGAGAAGCTTTCAAAGGGGTATGATGACCGTTTACTGATCGATGATTTGTCCTTCTCGCTTCCACCGGGGGGGATTGTCGGCGTGATCGGGCCCAACGGGGCTGGCAAAACGACGCTTTTCCGTATGCTGACAGGGCAGGATAGCCCCGACACCGGAGATCTGCGGATCGGCGATACGGTCAAGATGGCTTATGTGGACCAGACGCGGGAGACCCTGGATCCGAAGAAATCCGTATGGGAAGAGATTTCAGGCGGCAATGACCTGATCAGTCTGGCTGGCCGGGATATCCAAAGCCGGGCGTATGTGGGGCAATTCAACTTTAAGGGGGGCGATCAGCAAAAAAAGGTGGGCGATCTATCGGGTGGGGAGCGCAACCGCGTGAATCTTGCCAAAATGCTCCGCTCCCACGCGAATTTGATCCTGCTCGACGAGCCGACCAACGACCTTGATGTGGATACGTTGCGCGCCCTGGAAGATGCGCTGATGGATTACGCCGGATGCGCGGTCGTGATCAGCCACGACCGTTGGTTTTTGGACCGGATTGCAACCCACATTTTGGCCTTTGAGGGCGAGAGCCATGTGGAGTGGTTTGAGGGAAATTATGAGGACTATGAGGCGGACAAAAAGCGCCGCCTCGGTGATCTCGCCGACAAGCCTCAGCGGATCAAATACAAGCGCTTCAGCCGCGATTAACCCGGGCACGGATAAACAAGGGGGGCGCGCGAAATGCAGCCCCTCTCTTCCGTCCGCGAGACCGCCTCAAGGGACGCTGTCGAAGTCTACCTCGTCGCCGGTTTCAAAGCCGGTTTCCTCACCATTGGCGATTTGCGAATTCCGCCGTTGCCGATAGGCGCTGCGGAACGTCGCATAGAGATCAAGAGAGGTCCGCTCAATCTCGTCGAAAATTTCAAGGTTCTGTTCGCGAAAATCGATGACGTCAACGACCGTTATTCCGAGCTGCACATAATCGGCTGTGTCGCCACCAACCCAGGTAAGCGGATCGAACAACATATCGACACCGCGGCCCACCAGATCCCGCGGCGGCGCCGGGCCTAAAATTGGAGCCACGAAATAAGGACCTTCGCCGACACCATAGGTGCCCAGCGTCTGGCCGAAATCTTCCGAATGGTACTCATAGCCCCAGCCCTCGGCCGGGTCGAACAGGCCGCCGACCCCAACCGTGGTGTTGATCGCAAACCGGGTGAGGGTCACGCCAGCGCGGTTTACCTCCCCCTGCAGCACGTCATTGGCAAAGGTGACCGGCGAGCGCACATTATCGATCGCATTGCGCACCGACCGCCGCGCAACCCCCGGCACAACAAACCGGTAAGTCTTCGCCGCCGGCTCTAGCAGCACATCGTCGAGAAAGAGATTGAAACTGAAGATCGCCCGGTTCAGAGGCTCGATCGGGTCATTGACGCTCGCCGTCGCAACGGGTTCCGGCTCCTCGCCGGACGCGGCGCAGGCGGCCACGGGCAACAGGCCGGCAAGCAGGAGACTCGTGAAGGCTAATCCGGGCCGTTTTCTCGGCCTCGCGGCCAATTTCCACCGGGCGGCCAATCGCGACCGGGCAGATTGAATGCGGGTTTGATGTTGGGCTGTCGATGTCG
>JBCDJA010000256.1:0-4424 GCA_038748465.1 Pseudomonadota bacterium | reverse complement strand
CGAAGCAGCGATCGCCGTCGATCCGGGCTCGTCGCTTATGCATGTTGATCTGCATCGTATTCGCGCGCAGGTGGAGGCTTTGCCGTGGGTCCGTGATGCGAGGGTCCATCGTTTTTTGCCGACCCGGCTGCATGTCACGGTCAAGGAACGTCGGCCCATTGCGGTTTGGTCCGGGCTGGACGGCCCTTTGCTCGTCGACAGCGAGGGTTTTGCGATTGCCCCTGTCGGCACGTTTCCGCGCGAAACCCTGCTGGAGGTTGAGGGCAAGGGGGCAAACCATGCCGCCATTGACCTTGCCAATGCCTTGCGCGAGCGACCTGAGCTTGCAAGCCGGGTGTTCCGCGCAAGCCGCGTTGGCGATCGCCGCTGGGATTTGCGACTGGACAACGGGGTGCATATTTTGTTGCCGGAAGATCGTTTGGGGCCGGCTCTCGATTTTCTTCAAATATCGGATTATCAGGCTGCGTTGCTTGACGGTAAACTGAAGCGAATCGACATGCGGGCTGTCTGGGCGCGCAAGACGATAACCGTGGTTCCTGAAAGCGGGGCAGAGCGACGCTTGTCCTACCAAACCGGGGATGAGATGCCCGACACCGCACCCTGACCTGCGTTAAATGGCGCCCGACCCAAGTTGAACTGACGTTGACCCCGCGTTGAACCGCCAAAAGTGAAGGCATGATGTTTTCAGTACGGACGAAAGAGCCGAGAAGCGGGTCGAGCCGCGCCGGAACGCTGGCAGCGCTCGATGTCGGAACGGACAAGGTGACCTGCCTCATCGCGCGCCTTGGCGAGCCCGGTGGCCCGCGCGCCAAGCCGGAGATCATCGGGGTGGGCCATCAGGTTTCCGAGGGCATCAAGGCCGGCACGATTGTCGATATGGAGCGGGCGGGAGAGGCGATCCGCGCAGCCGTTGAGGCGGCAGAGCGCCAAGCCAATATCCGGGTCCAACGCGTCATCGCCAATGTTTTATGCGGCGATCCGGACAGTCGGACGATCCATGTGGAGCTTGATCTCCATGGCAACGCCGTTTCCGAGCAGGACATTCGCCGCATCGTTTCCCATGGCCGTCAATCCTTTGATTTGAAAGACCGGGAGGTCCTGCACGTGCTACCGGTCGGCTATGCGCTCGACGGGTGCCGGGGCATCAAAGACCCGCGAGAAATGTTCGGCGAGCGGCTGGGGGTCGACCTTAATTTCGTGTCGGCCGGGCTCGGGCCGATCCGCAATCTTATGATCTGTGTCGAACGCTGCCACATCGATTTGGCGGCCATGGTCTATGGCGCCTATGCAAGCGGCATTGCCTGCCTGACGGACGATGAGCGCAATCTCGGCGTCACCTGCATCGATATGGGGGCGGGCACAACCAGTTTGGCCGTGTTCGCCGAGGGCGAATTGCAATTTGCGGGTGTCGTGCCGATTGGCGGGCAACTCATCACCCATGATCTGGCGCGAGGGCTGTCAACCCCGATCGAGCACGCCGAGCGGCTAAAAACCATGCATGGCAGCGTGTTGCGCGGGGCCCGGGACGATCAAGACATGCTGTCGATCGTGCAAGTGGGCGAAGAGCACGAGACAGATGCTTTGTCCGTCCCAAAATCGGTCCTGACGAAGATCATCCGGGCACGCGTCGAGGAGACCTTCGAGCATGTGCGCGAGCGCATTGACAAAGCAGGCTTTGGGCAGGTTGCCGGCAACCGGGTCGTCCTAACCGGCGGCGCAAGCCAGCTTAACGGGATACGAGAACTCGCCGGCGACATCCTCGGCAAGCAAGTCCGGCTCGGCGCGCCCCATGGCTGCGTGAGCGGAACCGACCCTGTGGTTTCCCCTGCATTTTCCGCTTGCGTCGGATTGCTTGGCTATGCAGCCAAAGCGGTCAGCCATACCGGGCTCGGCGAGTTTGAATTGATGGCTGCCGCGCAGTCCGGACGCCGCTTTGGATGGTTCGGCAAAATATTTGGCGGAAGCTTCTAATTGGTAAAGATTCGTTTACCTTTTTGAACAAATCATTAACCTTCACAGGTGAGTCGCCGGTCGCGTTAGAGACACGCACAGGAGCAATTTGAATGACCCTCAATCTGAAAATGCGAGAATCATCCGATCTCAAACCACGCATCACCGTTTTTGGTGTTGGCGGTGCGGGCGGAAATGCGGTCAACAACATGATCCGCTCGAATCTGGAGGGGGTCGAGTTTGTTGTCGCAAACACGGATGCGCAAGCACTTAATCAGTCTGCGGCAGAGCGACGGATCCAAATCGGCACCAAGATTACAGAAGGGTTAGGGGCAGGGTCGCGGCCCGAGGTCGGCTCGGCAGCGGCTGAGGAATCCTTGCCTGAGATCGTCGATCATCTCAGCGACGCGCATATGGTGTTTATCACCGCTGGGATGGGCGGTGGCACTGGTACAGGTGCCGCCCCGGTGATTGCACGCGCCGCGCGCGACAAGGGCATTTTGACGGTCGGTGTTGTCACCAAGCCCTTCCAGTTTGAGGGCTCGCGGCGCCAACGGATCGCCGATGAGGGCATCAATGAGCTGCACCAATATGTCGACACGCTGATTATCATTCCGAACCAAAATTTGTTCCGGATTGCGAACGAGAAGACCACCTTTGCCGACGCCTTCGCGATGGCTGACGAGGTGTTGCATCGGGGCGTGCGCGGCATCACGGACTTGATGGTCATGCCTGGCCTCATCAATCTCGATTTTGCCGATGTCCGAGCGGTGATGAGCGAGATGGGCAAAGCCATGATGGGCACGGGCGAGGCCTCCGGCGAGAAGCGCGCCCTTGATGCCGCAGAAGCGGCGATTTCCAATCCGCTGCTGGATGAAGTGTCGATGCGCGGTGCCAAGGGTGTGCTGATCAACATCACCGGGGGCATGGACCTTACCTTGTTCGAGGTGGATGAAGCCGCGAACCGCATTCGCTCCGAGGTCGATCCGGACGCGAACATCATTGTTGGCTCGACATTCGAGCAAGACCTTGATGGCATTATGCGCGTGTCCGTTGTCGCCACAGGGATCACCGGCGAAGAAGAGCAGCTGGATCAACCGGTCCAGGGCAACAAAGTCCATGTGCTAAAGCACCGCCCAGAGAAGAAAGGGTGGATGGCAGGCCATACGGCACCGAGCAGCGCGTCCATGACCCTTGCCGCCAAGTCAGAGTCCGAGCAAGGCGCGGACGGCCCGCCCGCCGATCGAGGACGCCATGATGAGGATGACGGCGGCTCCGGATCGAAACCTTCGCAAGGGCCAGCCGCCGATCTTATGCGCCAGGTCTCCGATGAATATCAGGGCTCTGACGATCAGCGACCGACGGCAACGCTTGAAGCCAAAGGTGATGATGGGCATGGGGTCGCTCCCAGCAGCATCGCCTATGCCGACGAGGGCGACGGCAACGGCCAACGCACGCGCGCGCGCTTCCAAAATCTTTTAGGACGGGTGAAGGACAGCCTCGCAGTGCGCAGCGATGTCGACGCCGATTATGTTGAAGGCACCGCGGCCCTAGAGACGAGCGAGGACCAGGCAGAAGCGGCCCGGTCGCCCCGTGTCAGCCCCGGATCGGGGCTTGGTGCCGCCTCAAGGCCGGTTGCGTCCAACAAACCCTACGCTGAGGACCAACTCGAAATTCCGGCCTTCCTTCGCCGCTTGCCGGCGAAGTAATAAGGGCCCCGTGCTCACAAACGCCGCCCAGGCCAATGCCGAGGGCGGCGTTTTGATTCCAGACTGTTCGCAAATGCGAAAGGCTCGAATTAACGACGTTTTGTAACAATACCTGCGCGAGGGGGTGGGGCTCGGTGGCCCACCCAGCGCGAAACCCTGTCGGGTTTAGCGATTAGCATGCGGGTTGCCCAGCCCGGGCCTAAGAAAAGTGGGTTAAAGTCAAAAGGATATTGGGCCTGCTTGGGTGCAGCGTGGATCTAATAGGGGTTATTCAGGACCGAACGAGGCTGAGAGCTCTGACGATGAAACAAACGGAAAAAAAGATTTATTTGAGGACGGGTGCGAAGCGACGTACCTGCATGGTGGCGGTTCGGGGGAACGCAGTCGCAGCAACGCGCCATGGCGCTAGGTCGGTTTGTCCGGCTGAACGCATGACCTAGTCGGGGGATAGCCTTGTCGGTGGGACTTCAAACAACGCTTCGCAATCGGATCCAGTGCGCTGGAGTGGGTCTTCACACCGGTGAAGACGTGCGCATGGTTTTGCGCCCCGCCGGACCAAATACCGGCATCGTGTTCCGCCGAACCGACGTTGACCCTGAAACCGGGGTCGTCCCGGCCAAATACGATCTTGTATCCCACACGACCCTGGGCACCACGATCACGAACGCTCACGGGGTGGGCGTTGCGACGGTTGAGCATTTGATGGCCGCCCTTGCTGGGCTTGAGGTCGATAACGCCATTGTTGAGCTGAATGGGCCTGAAGTG
>JBCDJA010000255.1:0-4424 GCA_038748465.1 Pseudomonadota bacterium | reverse complement strand
GGCGGGTCACAGAGTTTTTCGGTGTCCGTTCCGGTGAGCGGGGACCCGGACCGTGCCTTTGCGTTTGCAGTCGATGAGCTGGTCGGGCGCATGCAGGAGGTGTGGCGCCAACAAACCCTTGTGGCCGATGGTCCCCAATCGCGCCTGCCTGTTACGGCCGAGTTCACATCTTTGAGCGAATGGCTGCGATTGCGACGGGCCTTGGAGGCAACCCCCTCAATTGCCGAGGTTGACGTGATCGCGGTCGCCACGGGAAGCGGCCGGCTGATCCTCACCCATTCCGGCACGACAGACCGGCTCGCCTTTATTCTCGCTCAGCGGCAAATTGGGCTCAACAATGTCGGGCCCGTCTCCCCCATTCCCGCGCCTGAACCGACGCTCGTCACCGATCCGCCGAACGCGCTGATCGATCCCCCCCGGCAAGCGACGGGGGTAACCGGATCGCCGTTCCCGGGGGTGCCTGAGGGCCCAGGGTCTGCGCCGGCCGGGGTGCCGCCAGCGATAAGCAGCGGCCCGCCCATTACGCCTGGCGATTGGCGGTTGCGGTTCGGTACCGCCGGCCTGTCGCCGACGGTGCCCAATTCGGGCGCGGGGTTGACGCCCCCGGTGCAATCTGCCGGGCCGGACGGGGGGCGCGCGCTGCCGCCTGTGAGCCCTTAAAGTGCCGTCTTTGAGGTCCTGAGCCTTTATGGTTGATCAGAGGTCATCGCAACCGGGACCCAGCGAAAAAGCGGGGCGGGGTGACGCCAAGATGGCTTCGAGAAGCCAGGCGGACACGGTGCCTCCGGACGAAGAGGAGATCGTGCCGCTGCCGGTCGCGGGCAGCTGGCGTGCTTGGATCTTCTTCATTGCCCTCTTCTTGCTCGTGCTGTGGCTGTTAAGGGGGGTGCTGCTGCCCTTTGTGGTCAGCATCGCGATTGCTTATCTCGCCGATCCCTTGGCGGACCGGTTAGAGCGGCTGGGGCTGAGCCGCACGGTTGCCACCTTTGTGCTCATGGCGCTCTCGTTTGTGGTGATGGCGGCGATTTTGCTGTTGGGGCTTCCCCTGTTGATCGAGCAATTCCGCGAATTGGGAGAGAAAGCGCCCAGCTATTTCGCAACCTTCAGCGATGCGTGGCATCGCCTGGCGCAAAGCCGTCTCGGGCAGCTTGTCAGCGAAAATGAGACCGTGATGTCGGACGTGGTTGAGGGCCTGCGCGAGCAGATTTTGGCCATTGGCCCGATCATTATCGCCAGGCTGCTCAATGGGGGGGCCGCGCTGTTAAATCTCTTCGGCTTGCTCTTCGTCACCCCCATTGTTGCGTTTTATCTGCTGCTCGACTGGGACAGGCTGGTGGGGTTTGTCGATAGCCTCTTGCCCAAGCCCCATGCGCCGCGCCTGCGCATCATCGCGGGGGAAATCGATGAGGTCTTGAGCGGATTTGTGCGCGGCATGGGCACCGTTTGCATGATCTTATCGGTGTTTTACGCCGCCGCCTTAGCAGCAGTGGGCCTGCCCTATGCGCTTGTGATCGGCCTGACCGCCGGCATGCTGACCTTTGTTCCTTTTGTCGGTATGCTGATCGGGCTGGTGCTTTCGGTTGGGGTTGCCCTCTTCGAGTTTTGGGGCAGCGAGCCCTTGCGCATCCTTGTTGTTATTGTGATTTTTGTCGCAGGACAGGTGATTGAGGGTAATTTCCTAACGCCCAAGCTCGTCGGCGATCATGTGCGGCTTCACCCGATCGCGGTGATGTTTTCGGTGTTGGCGTTCGGGGCTTTGTTCGGTTTTGCGGGGATGTTGTTGTCCATCCCCATCGCCGCCACCTTGGGCGTGTTGGCCCGCCACGGCGTCGTGACCTATCGGCAAAGCCGGCTATATCGCGGTGAGGAGGAGGATGCCTCGCCGTCATCGCCCTCGGGGTGAGGGGCGGACCGGTGCGGGGATCGGAGCCAGATGGCCGACGATGCGCAGTATTTTTTCGATCTGCCCGCGGGCGAGCGGTATGCGCCCGACCGGTTTGTGCGCGGCGATGCCAATTCAGATCCGCTCGATCATGTGTTGGCATGGCCGGAATGGCCCAATCCGGTGTTGTGCATTGTCGGGCCAAAGGTTAGCGGCAAAACCCATCTCGCTCGGATCTGGGCGGCGCGGGCCGAGGCGGTGTTTATCGCCGGTCCCGATCTGACCGACGCCCGGGCCCATGGGGTGGGCGATGGCAAGCCCGTCGTCATCGACGATGCAGATTGCTGCCCTGATGCGGACGGTCTCTTTCATCTGTTCAATCATGTCGTCTATGGCGGCGGCAGCTTGCTTCTGACGGCAACGCGGGCTCCGGCGGCCTGGGCTATCGACCGGGACGATCTGCGCACGCGGATGAACACCGTGTTCACCCAAACGATTGGCCCGCCCGACGATGCCTTGCTCGCCGGGATCATCGTAAAACGGGTGCAAGATGAGGGGCTCACGATCCCCCAAGACGTCGTGAGCTACATGACCCAGCGCATCGACCGCTCTTATGCTGCGCAAAATGCGGTGATCGACGCCCTTGTCGGTGAGGCGCAATCGGACTTCAAGCCGATCACCAAACTCCTGGCCCGCAAATATATCGCCGAGCCGGCCGAGCGATCCGAGCCGGGCGGACCAGGCGGCTCAGGCGGCAAGGGCGGCCCGGACGAGCCATCCGGGCCCGAGAAGCCTGACTGACAGGGCCTGCGCCCCTTGCCGCAGCAGGGCTCATCGCCTTTTTGCCCGCCTACCTCGCCCAGACGATTGACCGGGGCCCGGTGCGTCCCGATGTGTTGAGAAACGGGTCGGCGGAGTTGCTCTAAATTCATAAAAAAGGAGCATGGTCTCTGGTGCATGCCAGCCGCGTACTATGGCCGCCGTCCCCGTCGGATGGCCAAGCGACACCGCGTAACGGGTTGAGGGATAGTCGATGACTGAGAACACCGAGGCCACGCCGCATCAGGTGGAGCCCTGGATCCGCCAATCCTCGGCAAGCGAGGCAGACGAGGCGGCGCATGGGGCCCCTACGGTCGATCCCATCACGCGCGATTCAGCCAAGCGGTTCATCAACCGCGAGCTGTCGTGGTTGAGTTTTAATCTGCGGGTGCTCGATGAGGCGGAAAACACCAACCATCCCCTCCTGGAGCGCCTCAGATTTCTGTCGATCTCCGCCAACAACCTCGATGAGTTTTACATGGTGCGGGTTGCAGGCTTGGTGGGTCAGGTGCGCGAGGGGATCGGCGAGACAAGCCAGGAGGGACTGACCCCGCCGCAACAGCTCGAGCAATTGAACCAGATGGCCGGGGACTTGATGCGCAAGCAACAAGAGACCTGGCTCGATCTGAAGCGGCAAATGCGCGAGGCCGGCATCGATG
This sequence comes from Pseudomonadota bacterium, assembly GCA_038748465.1. Lineage (GTDB taxonomy): Bacteria > Pseudomonadota > Alphaproteobacteria > M2410 > M2410 > JBCDJA01. The sequence continues at coordinate 1,064 of JBCDJA010000255.1, read as the reverse complement.
TCGTCGAGCCTGAGCAACTGACCGATGAGGACACCGCCTATCTGCTCCAGGTGTTTGAGGCACAGGTCTTCCCCATCACGACACCGCTGGCCGTCGACCCGGCCCACCCCTTTCCGTTCATTCCCAATCTCGGTTTTGCCCTGGCCTTGGCCTTGCGCTCGCGCGACACAAATCGGCGCCTCACAGCTCTGCTGCCGATCCCCCATCAGGTCCCGCGATTTTTAAGGCTGCCGACCCTGGTTGGGACCGATGGACCTCAAGCGGGCGAGCGGTTCATCACGCTTGAGAACATGCTGGGGCTTTTTCTCGACCGGCTCTTTCCCAACCATGATGTGCTCGGCAAAGGCGCCTTCCGCATCATCCGCGACAGCGACATCGAGATCGAGGAAGAGGCCGAGGACCTGGTGCAATATTTTGAGTCGGCCCTCAAGCAACGCAAGCGCGGCGAGGTGATCCGGCTCAAATGCGAAAAGGCCATGCCCCAAGACCTCCTCAGTTTCGTCGCCAAGGAGTTGGAGGTGCCCGAGCGGGACGTGATCTTATTCGATGGGTTGCTCGGGCTCGGCAATGTCTCCGAGCTTATCCTCGATCAGCGTCCGGACCTTAAATTCCCGTCTTACAATGCCCGCAATCCCGAGCGGCTTCGCGAGCATGGCGGCGATATCTTTTCAGCGATCCGGCAAAAAGATTTTATTGTCCACCACCCTTACGAAACCTTCGACGTGGTGGTGCAATTTGTTGAGCAAGCGGCCGCCGATCCGAATGTCTTGGCCATCAAACAAACCCTTTACCGGACGTCAAAACAGTCCCCCATTGTGGAGGCGCTGATTGAAGCGGCGGAGAATGGGAAGAATGTCACGGCCCTAGTGGAGCTTAAAGCGCGCTTTGATGAAGAGGCCAATATCCAATGGGCCCGTGCCTTAGAGCGGGCAGGGGTGAATGTCGTCTACGGATTTGTGGATTATAAAACCCATTCAAAGCTGTCTCGGCGGTGATGTCCGCGCGTCCCGGAACGCCTGCAGGCTGCGGAGAGCCGACCGGGGCTTGCTCGAGGCTGAAATAGG
>JBCDJA010000254.1:0-4424 GCA_038748465.1 Pseudomonadota bacterium | reverse complement strand
TCGGCAAGTCCGACGACGGTCAGATTATCGCCTAGCGAGATCGGCGCACTTTTAAGGGGGCGATTGCGACCGTCCAAAAATTCATAGCGATTCCACGCCGTGAAGCCATAGGCCGGTCCCCTATGATCGGGGCAAAGCAAAGCATGACTGGTCTTAAGGGTGTAGGCTATACGGACGATGTCGTTTAATTCGCTCGAATAAGCGTCCTGGGCCGCTTCAAAGGCCTCAACGAATATCTTCTCTTGGCGATCAGCTTCTTCCTTTACTTCGGAGGTGTTGACCGTCGGTGCGGTGGTCACGGGAGCTTGGCATGCTTGTAATGCTACAAGTATGCCGGCAAACATCGATAAACCAACAAATACTTTTGTTTTCCGTTTCTTGATGCTTGGATTTCTAGCCATGGGATCCCTCCGTCAACCATGGGTTGACACTCAACCAGCAGCAGGTGTGAGTCAAACTTGACCTAAGAAGTATTCGTTACTCTGCCTGTGTCATTCAGAAGCAGCGAATAGCTTAAAGTCTATTCATCTTTGAGATGTGGCTAGGAATTGGCGCGGCCTTGGATCGATGGTGCGGCCCGCGCGCTCGGCGGGGCGGCCGCCGCGCGCCCTCGCCTCAAAGCCCAGCTCAATCCAGTCGGATCGGGGGCTTTATGAGCGTGTTAAGCCCATCGCGCAGCACCAGCACCGATCCTCGAGCCGGCCCGTACAACCCAAACTGGTGCATGCGATAAAACAGGCTGTGGGCCTGTTTGGCGAGCCATCCTCGGATCGCGAGAGAGGGCAGCGGGCCTTCGCCGCCAACCATGCCATAGGCCCCATACTGACTGAGTGAGACCAACGATCCCCGATCGCGGTAGGTGAAAGGCCCAGGTGTGCTTCCGGCAAGCCGTGCCGGGATCGCCTTAGCGAGGTAATCTGCCTGCTGACGGGCGACCTGCCCGGTCGGCGGCAAGGGGCGCTGTGCCCCGCCTGGGGTATGGCTTGCGCAATCGCCAAGCGCAAAGACATCTGCGTCGATTGGGGTTTGCAAGGTGGGGCCGACGATCAGCTGTCCAGACCTGGCCCTGTCGAAGTCTTCAAGGCCGGGGAGGGGGGCTGCAGCTTTCACGCCCGCCGCCCACACTCTAACGGCCGCCTCGATCCGCTCGCCCGATGGGAGCACAAAGCCCGCTTGGTCGGCCCCGGCAACCTGGGTGTTCAACCGAACGCTCACCCCAAGCTCTTGCAGTTTGCGCATGACCTTTTGGCTGATGGCCGGTGAAAAACCCCCCAGCAACCGCTCGCCCGCATCGATCAAGGTGAGGTCCAATTTTTCCCTGAGGTCCAAATGTCCGTACGATGATCCAGCTTCCATCAGACGCATGGTCTCGGCCGAAAATTCCACACCCGTGGCACCGCCACCGACAACCCCGATCTTAATGGGGCCGCCTTCAATAATGCGGTAGACGATCTCTTCCCGGAGCGCCTGGTTCAGGCTCTCGGCCTGCCACAAGGTGTCGATGAAATGGCAATGGTCCTGAACGCCTTCCGTCCCAAAATCATTGGCACGACTACCAATGGCAATCACGGCGATATCGTATCGAACTTGGTGATTGAGGGGCGGACGATTGGGTAGATCGGTGATCCGGATTGCGATGCGCTTTGCCTGCCGATCGAGGGCATGAAACTCGCCCGGAAGGAACGTGAAGCCGGCGCGTTTGGCTTGGGCCACCATCGGCACCCCATCTTCATGGGCGTTGGCGGTGCCCGCGGCAAAGGTGTGCAACATCGGCTTCCACACATGCACGGGCGCGCGGTCGATGAGGCTTACGTCAACACTGGTGTCAGAGCGGAACCGCCTGCCGAGCTGGGTGGCAAGCATCAGGCCGCCAATGCCTCCACCGACGATGACGACGTGTTTCCTGTCGGAACCGGATCGATCGAAAAAGGCCATGTCGGTGGGGTTTCGGGGCGGCGAGGTTGCGGGGCGGTTGGGTTTCGGTGCAGTCAGGTTCTTGCGCAATGGGGGAACACGCACACGCTAGGCCTAATCCGCCAGCCGGGGGCGCGTAATCGGGCGCCGACGCGGTGGGCAAATCGCCACCTGTGCAAAAATGCGAAAGGGGCGGCATATTTCTGCCGCCCCCTAGATCGTGTTCGATTGTCGCTCTGGTCTTCGGCCCTGCCTAGCGCGTCTCGCCGCGCTCGTAACGTTCCAACTCGTCCGGATCGAAGCCCTGATCGTTGTCGATCATCTCATCGCGCATGAAGTCGTGTTCCGGCGGCTGGGTCGACACCTTGTTGACCGCCATCCGGCAGAGCTTGTCGATGCGGGATTGGTTGCGCGAAGAGCGGGACGCCATCCAAATCAAAAGCTGGGCTGACGTATCCTTCGCCTGGCGTCTGATAGCGTCCATGATCATTCGGCCGGCTCCAAGACGCTCTCCAGCGCGTCCGCTGGTTGTTCCACGGCGACCTTCACCAGCCGGCAGGGGATGCCCTTAAGGTGGGGAATGCCCTGCTCCTGATCGAGGTAGTCTTCATCGTCGCGGCACAATTGGGCATCGGAGTATTTCAGCGCCCCGGAAAACTCGCCGATACCTGGTTTCATTTCCGGCTTCCACCACCCATGGGGTACACGCACAAGCCCGTCGGGCATCGTGTCTCGGATCGAAACCATGGCTTCCATCTTGCCGAGGCTGTTTTCGATGGTCACCCACTCATCTTCACTGAGAGAGAATGTCTTTGCAGTTCCCGGGCTGACAAAGAGCACCGGCTCAGGCGCCCGGGCGCGCATCTCCGGAATATGGCGATGGCCGGTCTGGAAATATCCGTCCTCGCGCACGCCCGTGAACATCATCAGCGGAAAGGCTGGGTCCATCGGCGGGTCCTCGCGGAAATAGGGCAGCGGATCAAATCCCAGATCTTCGAGCACGGAGGACTTCAGCTCAACCTTGCCGCTTGGCGTCGCAAAGCCGGTCTTTTCGTATTTGCGGAATTCCGGCTTGATGAAGAGGACATCGGTCTCCCTTGCCAGGTCCTCAAAGGTTTTGCCGGTGGCCTTGAGGCGATAATCGTAAAGGTCTTCCAGCGTCTCCCAGGGCACGACCTCAGGCCTGCCAATGGCATTTGCCAAAAGCTTCCAAAACTCGAAGGTGCTTTTGCACTCGCCCGGCGGTTCCATGGCTTTTTCCGAGGTCCGCAGGGTCGACATCCACCCCCAGGCATCCGTGAGCCAGGGGCGTTCCAGCCAGCTGTCTGCCGGCAGAACATAATCGGCTAATTGGGCTGAGGGGGTCATGAATTGTTCGTGGGCGACGATCAATTCCTGGTTCATCATCCCCTCAATGATCATCCCCATATTGGCATAGCTGAGCATCGGATTGTTGCCGAGGAAGAAGAACGCCTTGACCGGGTACTCGCCTTTTCCGGCCATGGCCCGGAAGGTGGCTGAGGGGTTGGCCATCGCAGAGCCCATCACTTGGTTGGGGAACTCATGGCCCCAAACCCGTTTTGACGGCTCGCGGAAGGCCTCTTGGCCGCGATAGGTGAAGGCCGGATGCTTGTCAGAGCCCAGTTGCTTCAGCATTTGCTCGCGGGGCAGCACCTCATGCATTTCGATATCGCATTCGGCCACGACATCGGGGTTGTAGCCCTGCATGGTTTCCCCGCCCGGCACGTCAACATAGCCGCAAACAGCACGGAGGATGCATTGCAGGCGTATCGCCGATGTGGAGTTGCGTTGCATGTCGGTAATGGGTGTCCACGGAATGATCGAGGGCCCCTCGGTCGCATACATGCGCGCTGCCTTAGCGATCATCTCCGGATCGCATCCGGTAAGTTTGGCTACCCGCTCCAGAGGGTATTCATTCACCCGCGCCCGCAGCTCCTGAAAGCCGATCGTCCAGTCTTCAACAAAGTTTTTGTCGTATAGGCCTTCGTCGAAGATGACCTTCAGCCAACCGAACATCATGGCCGCATCGCTCCCCGCCTTGAGGGGCAACCAGATGTCGGCCCGTTTGGCGTTGTCGCTCTGGCGGGGGTCCATAACGACCAGCTTGGCACCGCGCGCTTGGGCGGCGCGAATGTAGTTGTAGATCGGCGTCCAACTGTGTCGGCGCGGATTGTGGCCCATCAACACGATGCATTTCGTGTTGTTAAAGTCCCCCATTGGGAACCAGCCATAGGTATACCGATTAACGGCGGCCGTGTTGCCTGCACATAGCGCGACACCGCTGATCCAATTGGGCGAGCCCACATGGTTCATGAGCCGGCGGCCAAGGCCGGTGTCGGTCGCTGTGTTCCACTGGCTGGTGGACACAGCCCAGGCTTCGGGCCCGTATTCGTCCATGACCAAAGTTGCGACGTCGCCAATCGCGTAAACGTTGTCGTGATCGACTAGCTGCAGGGTTTTTCTGATCGCCAGTTTGCCTTGAGTCCCAG
>JBCDJA010000253.1:0-4460 GCA_038748465.1 Pseudomonadota bacterium | reverse complement strand
TTCGTCCAGTGCGCGAAGGATCTAGGCCGTCTTGCCCTCGCCGGTCATGCCCTCGACCGGCGAATTGTCATCATTGCCGACCCAAACCCCGGCAACGAAATCGGACGTATACCCAATAAACCAAGCATCGCGGGAGTTTTGGCTGGTGCCGGTCTTGCCCGCCTGGCCGGGGACACCGTCAACCCGCGCAGACTTGCCGGTCCCATAGTCCATGGCGGCCGACAGCATGTAATTGAGCTCGCCCACCACCCGCTCGGCGAGCACCCGTTCGGGTTTTAGGGGTTTGCGGACAAAGAGCGCCTTGCCCGTTTCGCTGGTCACCGATGTCACGCCATGGGGCTCGACCCGAAGGCCCCCATTTGCAAACGGCACATAGGCCGCGGTCAATTCCAAAAGGCTCACCTCTTCCGTGCCAAGAGGGAGCGAGCGATGGGCGCTTAAGGGAGAGACGATCCCCATCCGCCGGGCTGCTTCCACCACCCGCGGGGGCCCCACCTGATCGGTAAGGCGGACCGCGATCGCGTTGGAAGACACAGCGAGCGCTTGGGTCAGGGAAATGGCACCACGATAGGTGTCCTCGAAATTGCGCGGCCGCCAGCCCCCGATATCCACCGGTTCATCGACCTGGCGATCGAAAGGGCTTGCCCCCGCTTCCACCGCCGCCATGTACACAAAAGGCTTGAAGGCAGAGCCCGGCTGGCGTTTGGCGGAAACGGCCCGATTGAATGCGCTTTGGCGGTAGGCCCGCCCGCCCACCATGGCACGTACCGCACCGTCCGTACCCAGCACAAAAAGCGCCGCCTCCTGGGCCCTGCCCGGATTTGCCTTGCCGACCATGGTCCGGGCCACCGCCCGCTCCGCAGCCTGTTGTAAAACCGGATCGAGGGTTGTGTGGACCGTGAGGTCCCGATCAACGGCCCCCAAGACCTCGGCCGTCTGCGCCTGCACCCAATCCATGAAATAGCCAAGCTCGTTGCCTTGGGCGCGGGGCAGAAGGTCTTTGGTTTCATCGAGCGCAAGGTCGGCCTCAATCGGCTCAATCATGCCGGTTTGCACCATCGCATTGAGCACGAGCGCCATGCGCGCTTGGGCGCCCGCCGGATTGCTGGTCGGCGCGTAAAGCGAGGGAGCCTTCAAAAGGCCGGCGAGCATTGCGGCCTCGGGCACCGTCAACTGGGCCGCAGGTTTTGAGAAATAGCGCCGGGCGGCCGCCTCAATCCCATAGGCGCCGGCCCCGTAATAAACCCGGCCCAGATAAAGGCCCAAGATCTCTTCCTTCGTGTAGCGATGCTCAAGCCAACGGGCGAGCATCATCTCCTGCAATTTGCGTTTGACCGTCCGGTCGGGCGTGAGAAAGAGGTTCTTCGCCAATTGCTGGGTCAGGGTGGACCCGCCTTGCTCGATCCTCCCCTTACGGATGTTGACGACGAGAGCCCGTAAAATGCCAAGACTGTCGATCCCGCCATGGGCGTAAAATCGCCGGTCTTCAATGGCTATGACCGCATCGACCACATGGGGCGGCAGGGCGCCGACATCCACAAAACCGGCAGCGCCCGAACCACGGCTTGCAAGCCGCTCCCCATCCCGCCCGATAAGGACAATGCGGGGCGCCGTCTCGGCAAGCGGCACCGCTTCCGGCCTTGGAAGGTCTTGACTGACATGCGCAAGCGTGACCGCCAGCAATAGCCCGCCGGCGATGACGCCGACAAACGCCGTATGCAGCACGAACGTGCGCAGGCGAAAGGGAAAGTGGTTTTGGGGCGCGTGACGGCCTGCCGACGCGGCCCCGCCGCGCGCGGACGATCTGCGGGTGGCCCTGCCACGGGCGGGCGTCGTGCGGGCCGGTTTCTTTGCACCTCGGCTCTTGCGCACCTGGGCCTTGCGGGAGTGGGTTTTGCGAGCAGGGCTTTTGCGAGCAGAGGCGCCCCCCATCGGAAACGCCGGGCCTGCATCGAGCCAGGCCATCATCCGGTCAAGCAGGGGCCCGTTCCTCTTGGCCGCAGCGCGCGAGGTTCTTTGGCGGCCTTTGGCCTGTGTCCGGCGCCCGGGCTTAGCGCGGGGCTTCTCTTGGGACGCGGCAACACCAGGTCGCTCCACCCGCGCGCCCCCAACTGCGGTAGGCGCAAGCCTTTTCGCAGGCCGCACCGAGCGCAGGGGCAAGGCATCGACCCGTCGCAGAATGTGGGGCCGGTTGCGCCGACGAGACCGGGGCCGGGAAGGGGTAGGCATCGGGGGTCACCGGGTTGGGTTGAGCCCGCCGCGGAGGGCTCCGCCGGCAGGCACTATCGATCCCCAAAAGCCAAGCAATTTGCCGTTAACGCCCCGTTAACCGGCCTTCCACCGACGCCCACCGGCCTTCCATTGCGCGGCAAGCGCGGCTCCGTCGCCACATTGTCACAAAACAAGACGAAGAGGCGGGGTTGGCGGCGCCGCGCGCCTTTCCCATGTGCTATCAATTGCTTGATAGGTTGTGTTTGTTGAACGGAGAGATCGGGATGAGTTACGCGCCGTGGCCAAAAGGCCGCACCGCTCATTTGGACGATACCTTCGAGCGCGCCTATCACGATGCCCAGCGCCAATACGATCCGCGCAGCCTGATGGAGCGGCTCTATGCGCTCGACACCCAAGAATGCACCGAATTTTATATGGACAGCGATACCTCGTTCGTCTTTTCGGTCACGCTGCGCATTTGTGTCGACGAGGAGGAAGACAGCTGGGTCCGGTTCGACACGCTGTATCGGGTCGAGCTTGTGGACGAGGCGAGAAACCGGTTCTCACTGACCATCCGCAAGCTGAAGCCTTCCGAAAATTCAGAGGATTATGCCACCTATCCCTTTGCAAACGAGACCTGCACCGGCCAGGAGGTGATTTCCAAATTTCGGGAGATCATTGCCGGGGTAAAAAAAGCGACAGCCTCGTCCCAGGTTTGGATGTTCCGCATGCGCTCTTTAGGCGTTTCAGACAAGGCCGATAAATAAGTCCGCACCAACCGGGCCGGCCCTTATTATTTGCCCGATGCGCTCACCCGCGCCCCAAATCTTGCCTGCCTCCAAACGGTGCCAATCCCGGTCGCAACCGGCGCTGAGGATGTGTTGTGCAATGACTACAGGCGCTTATACATGATGTGTGCATCCACATCCCCCAAGGCGGGATGATTGAAGGCACCCGGTAGGGTGCCAACGATATCAAAACCAAGCTGCTGCCAAAGCCGGATCGCCACTTTGTTCGTGGAGACCACAAGATTGTACTGCATGGCCCTAAAGCCCTCAGAGCGTGCGATGACCTGGGAGTGTTGACCCATGAGCCGAGCAATGCCGCGCCCGCGGGCCCACTCCCCCGTCATATAGCCGCAATTACAGACATGGGATCCACCGCCCTCTTTGTTCCGCATAAGGTAATAGGTGCCAAGCAGCTCATCCCGATCGACCGCGACGAAGGTGGATTTGTTAGGCCCCAGCCAGAATTTTAGAGCGTCCTCGCAGGGCAGATCGCGCGGTATGGAATAGGTCTCGCCAGCGCGAATGATCGGCTCGAGAATGCGCCAAAGCCCCGCCTCATCGCCAGGCCGCGCGGCGCGGATCTCGACGGTCACGGGCGCTAGACGTCCAAATTGGAGACTTTGAGGGCATTTGCCTGGATAAAGTCTCGCCGTGGTTCGACGATATCGCCCATCAGCCGGGAGAACATATCATCTGCTCCGTCAACGTCAGAAATTTTGACCTGCAACAGCGTCCGGCGTTCTGCATCGAGCGTGGTTTCCCATAATTGATCAGGGTTCATTTCCCCAAGACCCTTATAGCGCTGGAGCGACACGCCCTTGCGACCGGCCTCAAGCACGGTGTCGACAAGTTGGGTGGGCCGGAAAATCGCCGTCCTCGCCTCACCGACTGCATAGGTGAGCGGTTTTGAATACAAATCAGCCAACTGCGCGCCCTGGGCATTGAGGCGCCGCGCCTCTGCTGTGGAGAAGAACCCCTGGTCGAGCTTGTAGACCTCCTTGATGCCACGCAATTCACGCTCAAGGGCCAGAACGCCCCCCTCCCGGATCTCGCCGACCCATCCTTTTTCAAACTCGCCTGCCATGGCATCGAGCCGATTTGCGATTAGGGCGGCTTTTTCCTCGGCCAGGGCCCGGGTTTCATAAACGGTCGGATCGAGAGCGCCGGTGAGCGCTGCAATCTCGATGAGCTGGGCGGGGTAGCGGGAGGGCATTGCCGCAAGCACGGCCGCAAAGCCTCGCGCATCTTCTACGATCTGAGCAAGCGCATCATCGGCATAGGTCTCAATGGCTGCGCCGTCCTCGCCGACGATCACTTGGGCTCCCGCAAGGCCGCCGGCAACCAAATAATCCTCAAGGGCCTGTTCGTTCTTCAGATACAGCTCTGATTGCCCCCGCTTCATTTTGTAAAGCGGCGGCTGGGCAATATAGAGGTACCCTCCCTCGATGATCTCCGGCATCT
>JBCDJA010000252.1:0-4473 GCA_038748465.1 Pseudomonadota bacterium | reverse complement strand
GCCACCCCGATTGATCAAAAACAGAACGACAGACTTCTTATCGTCCGTTTGCGTTTTGATTTGATCGCGCACTTGGGTCGGCGTCTTGACCCCTTGTTGCGCAACCTCAACGATCACATCCCCCGTTCGCAGCGTTCCACGCGCCGGGCTATCGGTTTGAATGTCCGTAATCAGAACGCCCGACACCTCGTTGGCAAGACTGTATTGTTTGCGCAAGGTCGGGGTGAGCTCGCTTAAGGTCAGACCGAGGGCCGGCACCTCACTGCCGGCCGGATCGTTGGAGCCAGAGGGGTCGGTTACAGCAGCTTGCTGTTCGGCCTCATCGAGCCGCTCTACTTTGACATCATAGGTTTGCTTTTTCCCCCGGCGCAGCACCTCCACGGGCACCGTCTTGCCGATCTTCGTGTCGGCAACGATCCGCGGCAGGTCCCGCATTTCCGGGATCGGCTTACCATCGAAGGTCATAATCAGATCCCCAGGCTCGATGCCCGCCTTATCGGCCGGGCTGCCTTCTGTAACTTCGGCCACCAAGGCGCCCCGTGCCTCATCAAGACCGAGGGTTTCAGCAATTTCATCGGTGACTGTTTGAATACGGACACCAAGCCAGCCACGACGGGTCTCGCCAAATTCCAGCAGCTGATCGATGACGTTTTGCGCGATCTCGGACGGAATAGAGAACCCGATGCCGATGGAGCCGCCCGAGGGCGAGATAATGGCCGTGTTCACCCCGATGACTTGCCCATCGAGATTGAACAAGGGTCCACCGGAATTACCCCGGTTGATGGAGGCATCGGTTTGGATAAAGTCATCATAGGGACCGGCAGCGATATCCCGATTCATGGCCGAGATAATCCCTGCGGTGACCGTCCCGCCCAAGCCAAAGGGGTTGCCGATGGCAACCACCCAATCGCCAACCCGCGCATCGAGCGAGCTTCCAAAGGGCACTGCTTTTAGCTTCGTGCCTTTCGGATCGATGCGGAGCACCGCAATATCCGTCTTGGAATCACGCCCCACGATCTCCGCCTCAAACGACGTGCCGTCGGTCAGGATCACCTCAATTTCATCGGCATCTGCGATCACATGATTGTTGGTGACCACCACACCTTTTTCATCGATGATGAAACCGGAGCCGAGGGAGCTAACGCGCCGGGGCGACATGCCGGGCCCACGCTCAAAAAACTCCCGGAACTGATCTTCAAACGGAAATCCCGGCGGCAGTTGCGGCGCCTCAAAATCCTGGTTGCCGGAGACGGTTTGGGTCGTGGAAATGTTCACAACGGCCGGCGATAGCTCCTCTGCAAGATCGGCAAAGCTCTCAGGCGCTCCCCGGGCGGCTGCCTGGCCTGCCCCCAGCAAGGTCAAGGCGAGCGCAATGAGAGCTGTGAAAACCATCGCAAGGGCGATTGGCCGGGGCGTCGCGGCGTTGCCAGGCTGATACTGGGCGGCGCGTGCGGCGTGCCGGTTTGCGGGAGGGGTGTGAGGCGCAAGCGTGTGGGGCACGGATGGGTCTCCTCTTTACGCTGTCGTTGTTTCGTTCATCCGGCCGCTCGAAAGCGATCTGGCCGTTGTTTTCGTAGCTGGCAGCTATTCAGGCTACCGAATGGGGATAAAATGGGGCGTATTCGGGCAAGAACCGCTCACCTCACGAACCTGTCAGACTGCGTGAATTGCGTTAACCCTAGGTATTGAGGGACCCAATTCGAGCAGGGCCTCAAAGCGTCTGCGGATAGGCCTGCAGCAATGAGGAACCGGCAAGTCGTATCTGTACCCCCTTGTTTATCGCGAGCCCTGATCTTCCGAAAAGAAACGGAAAAAATCGCTGTCAGGTGATAGCACCAGCGTTGTGTCCGGATCTGCCAAGGAGGCGCGATAGGCTTGCATGGTGCGATAGAAATCGAAAAACTCCGGATCCCGGTTAAACGCCTCGGCAAAAATCCGGTTGCGCTCAGCATCACCTTCACCGCGAATGATCTCTGAATCGCGCCGCGCTTCGGCGAGCAAAACCGCTTTCTCGCGGTCTGCATCGGCGCGAATGCGCTCCGCCTCTTCACGCCCTTGGGCCCGAAGCTCACTGGCTTCCCGCTGCCGCGCCGTCCGCATACGCTCAAAAATCGCGTCGCTGTTTTGCGTCGGTAAATCGACCCTCAGAATACGGACATCGACAACATCGATGCCAAAGTTTTCCGCCGTGCCGTTCACCGCATCGCGGATCTCCAGCATGAGGGCCGCACGCTCCTCAGAAAGCAGCGTTTCGAAGGTTTGCCGGCCCAACACCTCCCGCATTTTGGATTCAAGCAGCTCTGCGAGTTTTGGCTGAAGCCCAAATTCGTTGCCCACAGATTGATAAAACTTCAGGGGATTATCGATCTGATAGCGGACAAAGGCATTGACGAGGTAGCGTTTCTGATCGGCGGCAACCACCTCCTCGGAGGGGATGTCCAAATCAAGCACCCGCTTTTCGAGGTAGATGACCTGTTGGATGAAGGGAATTTTCCACTTCAGGCCTGGTTTTTCTTCAACGTCCTTGATCTGCCCGAACTGCAAGACAATCGCCTGCTGCGCGGGGTTGACCGTGTAGAAAGTATTGAAGAGCACGACGCTCCCAATAGCCAGCAAGATGAGGAGGGGAATTGCGATGATGCGCGTCATGACCGAACCTTATTGTGTCGGAGCAGATTGCAGGGCACCTGTGCTGGGCCGCCGCTTCTGAAGTTCATTGAGCGGAAGATAGGGCACGATGCCCCCTTGGCCGCCAATTTGATCATCGTCGATGATGACCTTATTCGTCTGGCCAAAGACTTCTTCCATGGTTTCGAGGAATAGTCGGCGACGGGTAACATCCGGCGCACGGGCATATTGCTCGTAGATTGAGATGAAACGCTCCGCCTCACCTGAAGCCTGGGCGACGGTCTCTTCCTTATAGGCGGCTGCCGATTGGAGGATCCGAGCCGCCTCACCGCGCGCCTCAGGAATTATTTGGTTGGCGTATTTTTCCGCTTCGTTTTTGAAACGGTCGCGGTCAGCACGAGCGCGCTGCACGTCTTTAAAGTCGTCGAGCACTTGCTCAGGCGGGTCCGACTTTTTGAGTTGCACCTCAATGATACGGATACCCGCGGCATACTGATTTAGCGTGTTTTGGGTGAGGTCCCGAACCTCAAGCGCAAGATCGCGGCGGTTTTCGGTGATGACGTCGTTAAATTTTGACCGTCCCACCACCTCGCGCATGGCGCTGATCGACACCTCTTTAATGGATTGCTCGGGATCGCGCACATTAAAGAGGAAGTCATTGGCATCGCTGATCTGCCACAGGACCGCGAAATCGATGTCCACAATGTTCTCATCGCCGGTGAGCATCAGCGAGATGTCATCGACTGGGCGGGCCGTCCGGCGCGCCGTTTGCTGCACGGCTGCGCCATCAACATCGATTGAGAAGGTGCGGTTGATCTCCGCCTTGAACACAGTCTCGATCGGCCAGGGGAGATGGTAGTTAAAGCCCGGCGAGGCAATCTGGCTCGGCTCACCGAAGCGCAGCTCAACGCCCACCTCGCGCTCGTCGACCATGTAGACGCCAGTGGCGAGCCAACCGATCACCGCGACCACAATCAACAGGAGAAAGCCCGGAGCCCCGAGGCCGCCCGGCATGATGTTCTTAACCCGGTCCTGGCTGCGCTTTAAAAGCTCTTCGAGATCGGGGGGTTGCGCGCCCCCGCCGCCGCCGCGTCCGCCGCCGCCACCACGGTAACCGCCTCGGCCTCGGCCGCCACGCCCGCGGCCACGTCCGCCCTCTGTGTCTACACTGCCACGCCCCCGTCCTCGCCCACGGCCAGAGAACTCTCGTCGGTCCTTGCGCGTGAAGGTCTCCTGTTGTACCTTGTCAATCACTTCGTCCGGCACTCGCAGGTACTTGATGGTGTTGCCCCTGATGTAGCACTCTGCCATCCTCCAGAAACGATCGCCGTCCTTAGAGGTGCAGATGACCTCACGCAGGTGAATGTTCATCCAGGTGTCGCAGCTCACCAGGTGGCCGTTGTAGGTTTCCCCATTCTTGAGCTCTATCAGCTGCAGTTGAGTAACACAACCACAAACGACTCAGCGCCCCTCTCTACCACGTGGACGTTCAAGGGCGTAGGTGTTTGCTATTCAGTGGGGGTAAGACATACCATAGGGTGGCCTTGTGCGGTCTTGAGAAGTGAAAGAGGCAACATGTTGGCCGTGTGAGCAAGAGTGTGCGCAGCAGCTGCTCAGTTCAACCCTTCCGCGCTCCGACCACCGCTGCTGGGTTAGTCCAAGTCCTTCGCTCCCGGGGATACCGGGAAAACAACTCCGATCGTCTTCTTCACGTAGGTGCTTGCACACTTTCACACCGGCTCAGCAAGGACAAGCTCCAGAGAGGCTCACAGCTAGCACGACCTTGTAGTCATAACCCCTCCCACTACGTGCCCCCGACTCACACCACCGCAAGCACGCGCCGCG
>JBCDJA010000251.1:0-4479 GCA_038748465.1 Pseudomonadota bacterium | reverse complement strand
CTTGCCCATCACGAGGCGACCTTCAACGAGATTTGGCGCACCTTACCAAAACAAGATGAAACCGCGGCGCCGGATGATGATCCGACCGAAGAGTTTAGCCCCGACGGGCAGTTGCAAACGCCCGAAGAGAACATTCTCTATTTTCTTGAAAAACGCAGCCCGTCCTTAAAAGTGTGGCAGCGCGAGATCCTGCGGATCGTCCGCAACATCGCGCAGTATTTTTATCCGCAAAAGCAGACCAAGGTCATGAACGAGGGCTGCGCAACCTTTGTGCACCACTACATCATGACGGAAATGCACGAGAAGGGCCTCATCACCGACGGGGCGTATCTTGAGTTTCTGCAAAGCCATTCAGCGGTTGTGTTTCAACCCGAATTCGACGATCAGCGCTATAGCGGGCTTAATCCGTATGCGCTTGGATTTGCGGTGATGAGCGACATTCGCCGCATTTGCGAAGACCCCAGCGAGGAGGACCGGCAATGGTTCCCGGACCTTGCAGGATCGGGCGATTGGCGGGGCGCGCTAAAAGACGCCTGGGAAAACTTCCGCGATGAGAGCTTTCTGCTGCAATATCTCAGCCCCAAGGTGATGCGGGACTTCCGCCTGTTTGCCATCCGGGACGAGGAAAACGACCCCTTCTTCGTGGTCGCCGGCATCCATGACGAGTTTGGTTATCGGCGCGTTCGAGAGGTGCTTGCCCGCAATTACGATCTCGGGATCATCGAGCCGAACATCCAGGTCGTTGCGGCCAATCTTGCCGGGGACCGGAAACTGACCCTCCGCCACACCCGCCATAACGGCATGCCGCTCGATGAGGCCAACCGGAAGGAAGTGCTCAAGCACATCCACCGGCTCTGGGGCCATGAGGTGTCGATCGTCTCGGAATAGCCAGGCAACGCCCCGGCTTTCTCGCCACCCGTCCTAGGCTGCCACCCGCCCTCCGCCGCAACACGCCCTACGCCGCAACACCGTCATCGTCCGCATGGATCTCATCTGTCGTCGGCGTAACCCAATGGGTAAGATCCCGGTCAAGCAGAACACTGAGCGCCTCGATATCCGCCCTAAAATGATCTTGCAGCCGCGCCGTCATGGCCGCACTCAAGGGCGGACGCGCAACCTCTTGCAGGTTCACCTTGTCGTTAATCGAGTGCATGGACGAGCGGATTGCGCGCCGCAATCCCTTTAGGGGCACAAGCTTCTTCGCGGTCTGATAAATCGGGCTGTCCTGATGTTTTACAAGTCGGTTCAGCCATTGAGACCGGGCTTGACGATTGGGGTTTACCCGCTCGACCTCAACGCCTGTCTCTGCGTCAAGCCCAAGGAAATCAAGCAGCTTTGCCAAGGTCCCGTCCTGGTCCGCCTTCAGGTCGTCATAAATCAAGATCAAGAGCTGAGAGCGATCAAAGCAATCGAGATATCGCTGCACCTGCTCTTTATACAAATAGATTCTATGATACATCAGGGTTTCACGGACAAAATATTTCGCTGGCAATCCCGTGCCGCCCTCGCGGGTCAAACCCGCTTCAAACGCTTCCTCGAAGTCGAGAATGTCCTGGTTGGCATGTTTCAGGATCTGATAATGGTGCGAATAAAGAGCAACAATCGGATTGCGAAGGACCATAACGATCTTTGCATCCGGCGAGATCTGCTTGATGTGCCGGGCGGCCTCGGTGGAATGGAGATACCAGACCGTCCCCTCGCCGGCATAGCGCTCGGCGCCCCAGCCTTCATAAAGCGCCATATACTCTTCAACGCTGCGCGCCGGCTGGCGCACATCGTGATCGGTGTTGAAAAAATTGGGCTCTTTCGGCCGTGTCATGAAGACTTGGCTATGGGCCTCCAAATATCGGTGCAACGCCGTCGTCCCCGCCTTTGGTGCGCCCACGATAAAAAGGTTCGGCACCCGGGCGGGATTATGGGTCGCAAAGGCGTCGGCAATATCTGACATGGAGGATTGTCCCTTTTTCCGCTGCGAGGACCCTTGAGCATCGGGGTTGGCGCACGCTTCTGCGCGGCCCACACACTTGCCTAACGGTGATGGCTTAACGTTGATTTACCACTCACCCTTGGGGAAGGTGTACCTGAAAGACCTGTCGCACTCACACGCATGCGCGCCCTTGCGCCCGAGCCAGACCCCTTGGTGGACACTGGCTCACCCGGATTCCCCGATGACGAAGCGTACCCCCACCGGCCGGCCGGTAGCCGATAAAGAGGCAAAGCCCGCGCCATCCCCCCACGGGGCCCACGACGCGCAACAGGCCTGGCGCGATCTGCCCTTTACCCCCGCCCTCTTTACGGTCCCCATGGGATTGTTCGGCCTCGGGCTCCTCCTGAGATTGCATCTATGGGTGCCGCCTTCCGTAAGCGAGAGCCTCAATATCGCCGGCCTCATCGTATGCGGAGGGCTGGTGGCGCTATTCCTGACCCGCCTTGGCCAGGGCCGCACGGATGTGGCGACGCTGATGGCGCCAACGCTTTTGCCCGCCTGGGCAAGCTTTACCATCACGCTGCTGCTCTTAAGCGGTGTGCTGGCGATCTACGATCCCGGTGTCGCCGCTGGGCTTTGGCATTTTGCGGCGGTCTTGCAGTTTTTTGTGCTGCTTTTGTTTTTCCGCCAACTTGTGATGGGGACCTATGATCTCAAATCCGCCGATGCCCGCTGGTTTTTGCCCACCGCAGGCAACATGGTGGCGGCACAAGTGGGCCTTACTCTCCCCGCTGCCGATCGACAGAGCGAGGGAGCCCTGGGCCTTCTTCAGCTTGCTGAACTATCCTTTGTCATGGGCGCGATTACCTGGGTGATTATTTTGCCGATCATCATTGGGCGCCTGGCCTTTATGCAGCCGCTGCCCTCGGCGCTGCGTCCAAGCCTTGGCATTCTAATCGCGCCGCCCAGCCTTGCTTATCTGATCCAGCATCGGCTTGGAACGGACTATTTGCTCGCCGATGGGGCAGGCTTTTTCTTTATGGCGCTCTTTTTCGCTCTGCTTGCCCTGACCCTGACGAAGTATCTGTTGGAGGCGCCGTTTTCCCTAGCGTGGTGGGGCCTGACCTTTCCCCTCTCCATCTTCGCCCAGGCCGCAACGATTTATGCGGGCGCCAATCCAAACCTTATTGCCTATCAGGGCTTGGCGCTGATCGCGGTTGCGGCGGCCACGGGCATCACACTCTTAATCGCCATCCGGTCCGGTAAGGCGTGGGCGGAAGGAACCTTGGTGCGACTATGACAAAGACCCAACGGACAGATAAAGCGACCCAACTCGCCCTAGACGTCGCCCGCCACCTCGAGGCCAACGACCACAATGGCAAGGCCCTCGGCATCGACATCCTGGAGGTCGGGCCAGGCTTTGCAAAAACCGCCATGACGATCCGAGACACGATGACAAATGGGCACGGCATTGCCCATGGCGGCATGATCTTCTGCCTTGCGGACACAGCCTTTGCCTATGCCTGCAATTCCCGCAACGAGGCCACGGTGGCCCAGGCCGCGACCATCACCTTTCTGGCCCCGGCCAGGGTCGGCGATCGGCTCATCGCCGAGGCATCCGAACAAGCAAAGGCCGGCCGCACCGGCTCCTTTTCGGTCACGGTCAGCACCGCGGAAGGACAAATTATTGCAACGTTTCACGGCCTGTCGCGCACCTTCGCGGGCGCCGTGATCGAAACCGAAAGCGATGCGTCCCAGGGCTAAAAAATTAGTTGACCGTCCGTTCGGTTTATTTTATTCTCTCCTCACATATTGGGGACTTGTGAATGTATACCACCGAACTTGACCAAAACCGCGAAGGCGGCCCGCGGGGCAAAGCGGCCAATCACCCGACCGCAGAGGCCGGCCCGGAACCCGCCGATCTCGTCGCAGCCTTTGAGGCGCGGGTTGCGGCCGATGAATTCATTGAACCGAAGGATTGGATGCCGGCGGCCTACCGCAAGACGCTGATCAGGCAAATCTCCCAGCACGCCCACTCGGAAGTGGTTGGCATGCTGCCCGAGGGTAACTGGATCACCCGCGCGCCCTCGCTTCGGCGCAAGGCAGTGCTGCTGGCAAAGGTCCAGGATGAGGGCGGCCACGGGCTTTATCTCTACTGCGCGGCAGAGACCCTGGGCGCAAGCCGGGAGGAGATGATCGACGCGCTGCACTCCGGCAAAGCGAAATACTCCACCATCTTCAATTACCCCACGCTCACCTGGGCCGATATCGGCGCGATTGGATGGCTCGTTGACGGGGCCGCAATCATGAACCAGGTGCCGTTGCAGCGCACCTCCTACGGGCCCTATGCGCGGGCGATGGTGCGGGTGTGCAAGGAGGAGAGCTTCCACCAGCGTCAGGGGTTTGAAATCATGATGCGGCTGGCGGCCGGCACGCCGGAGCAGCGGGAGATGGCGCAAGATGCCCTGAACCGCTGGTGGTGGCCAAGCCTGATGATGTTCGGCCCGCCGGATGAAAACTCCCCGAACACGGCACAATCGATTCGCTGGCGG
>JBCDJA010000250.1:0-4486 GCA_038748465.1 Pseudomonadota bacterium | reverse complement strand
TGGGGCCCAAGCGACAGAATCGCGCTGTCGCCGGCCTCAAACTCCGGATCCTGATCGCCTGACCCTTGCCCCCAATACCAATCGTTGACGACGATCGGCGCCGTAAATCCGGTCGCTCGCACCGCGTCGATCACGTCCTGGTGGGTTTCAAGCCAGGTTTGTGCTTTTTGCGGGCTGTCCATCGCGCCCGGCTCGTTCTGAACACCCAGCCAAACATAGGGGTTGTCGCGATAGTCCGTCGCAAGATCTGTCATCCAGGCGATGAGCTTGTCGCGGTCCGCCCCCTCAAACCACCCGCCGATGCGATCATGCGCCTCAAGCAGAACAACGATTTTACGCCGCGAATAGGCCTTTACCAGATCGTCCGCCGTTGCCTGGTCTTCAAAGGTATCGTCCTTGTGGGGATCGATCGCCTGGAGATTACCCCGCACCATGTTAAATCCCCACCGGTCGACGATCGGGGCCATGGTCGCGGTGTTACCGGGGAACGGAAACCCATCACCGTGCACATTAATGCCGCGGGCGATAAAAAGCATGCCTTTGGGGGAGCAAATCCATCCGCCGACGGCCTCAAACCGCCCGCCTTCTGCCCCGTCGCACCGCCCATCGCGCGGCGCGCCATCGGGCCAGGCGAAGATGGCGGCGATGACAAGCGCCAGCACGGCAAACGACACGATAACGATGCGACGAGACCCGTCAGATCCCATGGGGCAATCCATCCCGGTTGGCTCGGAAAAGACCACCCTATCAGGATTGATTTGCGCAACGTTAACGAGGGGACGGCGAGCAAAGCCCCGTGCCGACAAAACGTCTATCTGGCAAAACCTTTGGCCAAAAAAGTTTCGGGCCATAAAGGCATCGGCCGCGCACGCATCCAACTCGATGCGGCACGGCCGACAAGTGCTAAAACGGTACGGCCTAAGACGCCACACGCGGGATCTCAAGTCCCCCGCCTGCGCGTTTCAGGCACCCGCGCCCATGCTTACTTCTTCATGGACTCTTCGATCATATCGACCATTTTTTCGGTCATCACGAGCGACATGAACGGATCGTCCATCCGGTCGTCAAACGGATTGCGATCCGGATCGCCGCTTGAGAAAGGATTTTCGATGCCGGCCTTGGCCTCCAAAACCTTCACTTGCGCCATCACAGCTTCCATGCGCAGCAGCATTTGCCGGTCTGGGTCGGCTGTAAAGCTCGTTTCAAATTCTGGCATGGCCGACAGGGTTTCGACCCGTTTTTCAAGCATCTTCAACCGCTCGCCAAAGGGGTCGCGATCATAGTCAACGGCCAGGGCCGCGACGGCTGAAAATAAAAAGACCACACAGAATGTCAGTGTAGTTATTGAACTACGAACAGCGTTCATTCATACCTCCACAGTGTTTTGTGAGGAGCTACCCCACCGACATTCGGCTTACAGAGCGAACACACAAAGGGGAAATATAAAGATCGATAGCCTCAATACTTTTTGGCTATGGGTCGATGACGAATTTTAACGCCTCACTCACGGCTTGGTGACCCGTGAGTGCACCCTGCGCGCCACTGGCGAAGCGTTCATTTCGGCTTGAACGGGGGCGCCCTTATCTCCGAGGGGCGCAACCCACGAAAGACAAGACCCATGCAAATCCACCAAATTCGCTACTTTCTCGCAGTGTGCGAAACGCTGAATTTCACCAAAGCCGCAGAGCGCTGCCACGTCTCGCAGCCGTCCCTGACACGGGCCATCAAAAACCTAGAGGCAGAACTCGGTGGCAGCCTGTTCCACCGGGAAACGCGTCAAATTCAGCTTACACCTCTGGGACAATTGATCCGTCCCCGCCTGCTTAACGCCTTTGAAGAAACCGCAAGGGTGCGGCAAGAGGCGCAGCTCTATGTCGCGGGCGGATTGATGTCGTTTCACCTCGGTGTGGATCGCACCGCACCGCCAGATCGGATCAGCGCGTTGGTGGAAACCGTTCACGAAGCGGAAACGGCACGGCTCAAGGTGACGCGCGCATCGGGCGCTGATCTTGTGGCCATGGTTACAGGCGGCGAGCTTGACGCGGCCGTGACCGCCGCTCCGATTTGCCCGCCCGACTCTCACCGGGAGCGTCTTTATACGGACGAATTCATCGCCGTCATGGCGCCAACCCATCCTTTGGCAGAGCAATCCTCGATCAGCCTGACCGATCTTGCCGGCGTCACCCTTGCGCTTAACCGCGACACCGACTTTTTGGACCACCTACCCGAAGCAAGTGCTGCGAACCTAAAATCGCTCGTTGTGTTTGGACATGAGAGCCGGGCACTTCAAGATGATTTGGTGCGAAACGGAAAAGCGCTTTGTGTTCAAACCATCTCTGCAGCGATCCCCGAAGGAGCCGCAATCCGCCCCCTTGAGCCGGCCCATAAGGAGCGCCCAATTTATTGGGTGCGTCACAGCGCGCTTGAGAGCTCGCCCGTGCTGCGTGTTTTGGAAGCTGCGCTCGAAAGCCTGAAACAAACCGAGCGCTGAGGGAAGGCCGGCAGACGGGTCGTTTCGCGCGCTCGCCGCTAGGCGACCGCAGTCCAGGCTTGGTCTAACTTGCTGCGGCTGTCGCCTCACTAGATTGTTTTTGTTCTTTTTGCTGACGTTTCTTTGCCGCATCGCCCAGCACGGCATCAAGGTCGGTCTCGTCCTCACCCTTGACCTGATTGCGCCCGGCTTGTTTGGCCGCATAAAGGCAGGTGTCCGCCCGTTGGATCAGCACCTCAATGCCCTCGCCGGGCACCCATTGGGCGGCACCAAAGGACATGGTGATCTGCCCAAGGTCCTCGCCGGTCGATCGTTTGACAACCTTTTTGCTTTGAACGGCCTGACGAATTTGGTCGGCCAGGCGTTTGGCGCCCTCAAGAGGGGTATGCGGAAGAACGACTGCAAATTCCTCACCGCCATACCGGGCCGGCTGGTCTTGGCCTTTGACATTGTCTTTGATGCATTGCGCGACCAGGCGCAGCACTTGGTCACCGGTTTGGTGTCCCCAGGTATCGTTAAACGACTTGAAGTGGTCGATGTCGCCCATCACCAGGCACAGGGGCTGGCCTTCTTCAGCCGCTTCAGCCGATTTGTCCACAAGGCACTCATCGAAATATTTGCGGTTGCCGAGACCGGTGAGGGAATCGGTGATCGCTTCCTTGCGAATGTCATTGAGGTTCTGGCGCAGCTCGCCCATTTCCTCATTGGCTTCTTCAAGCCGGGTTTCGAGAGCGGCGGTGCGGGCGCGCATTTGTTTGGTCGCGCTCACGAGCTGGCCAACGAGGGCGTTCATGGCCGGAGCCGGTAGGCCCGCCGCATTGCCCTCCTCGCGCCCGAGGATATCGCTGACACTGGCGAGGGTGTCCCCGTAATTTTTGGTATCAAGACCGGCCGCGCGCACCGTTTCCAGCAGCGCATCGGTCTCGAAGGCCATCTTTTTCCCGACATCGGACAACGCATCAATCGCTTCCCGGTCGTCGAAGAAGCGGCGATAGAGCTCGATGCAGTCTTCCTGGTCGAGGGGCTTGCTGCCCTCGAGGATTTGATTAACCGCCTCTTTCAGCTCGACATTTTCGCCGAGCACATAATCGAAATAGAGCTGAAAATTGTCGGGCACCGGCGGGATCGCGTGCTCCACCATAAAGTGGAGCGTGTCCTGCGCCAGGCTGAGGGAACGTTTAAAGTCGGCTGTGACCACGGGAAGGCCTTTCGATCCGGGCTTGTTGATCAACGCCGAGCTTTAGAGGTCATTCCCAAAAATCAGGTAAACGGAAGTTCGCCCGGCCAAGCTTGCGCCACCGCGCTGCCCAAGGTTGCAGCGCGTCCTTGTTGGTTTATGGTCTTTCATGGTTTTTTGCTGCAGTGCCCCCTAGTGGTTGTTGAAGCGGCACCCATCTAGAGGGTAGGTTCTAATCAACCTTGGCCTGGTCAACTCCCGGCCCGATCCCTGACTTTAACCCTTGGAGGACCCTATGAGCGTTGCTGAGACGATTACGGAATTTGAACCTGCAGAGCATCAGGTTGCCCAGCGGCTTGACGCGCTTCTGGATCGCCAGCGCCAGGCCTTTTTAAAGGACGGGTACCCCAGCGCCGCCGTCCGCAAGGACCGGCTCAGCCGGGCAATCGCGCTTCTTGTCGACCACCAAAAGGAAATTGCCGACGCGCTAGACGCAGATTTCGGCTGCCGCTCCAAGGACATGAGCTTATTCACCGATGTGGTGGCCCCGATCGATGCGCTGAAACACGCCCGCTCCCATGTCACATCCTGGATGAAGCCCGATCGGCGCATGGCCACCTTCCCCTTTAATTTGATGGGCGGTCGCGCGCAGGTCATGCCGCAGCCGAAAGGGGTGGTCGGCCTCATTAGCCCCTGGAATTTCCCGGTGCAGCTCACCTTCGGGCCCCTTGCAAGCATTCTGTCGGCCGGCAACCGGGCGATGATCAAACCGTCGGAATTCACCCCCGAGACCTCAGCCTTGCTCGGGCGGATGTTCC
>JBCDJA010000249.1:0-4499 GCA_038748465.1 Pseudomonadota bacterium | reverse complement strand
CGCGATCCGAGCCGGTCTGGCGCGGACACCGCCGATACGATTGACGATTTGGAGGTCACCCAAGCCGAATTGGGCGCGGGCCTGGGCTTTGAAACCCCGATCGGCAGCCAATTCTTCCTCGACGGTAATGTGATTTCGCGCAATTTCGAGGGCCGCCTGGACAATGGCTCAACCGCGCGCGATCAGTTGGTTGCCCAAGGGCTTGCCGGCGTGCGCGTCTATCCAAGCCCCCTTGTGGATATCGAGCTCGGCCTTGGCGTCGCATCGCGCCTTGAAGGCGGGCCGGACGATGGGAGCGATACCGAGCCCGTTGCTGTGATGCGGGTCAATTGGTTTCCGAGCCAGTTTGTGAATGTGCAGGCTGGTTACCGCCGCCGGGCCTCGTTTACCGATGGGGACGGCCAGGGGCTCTCCCGCTCCGATGTTTTCGAGCTTAAATCCGACATTGAGCTCGCCCGCCCGCTGTTCATCACTCCAAGTTTTGGCTTCGCCACCACCAAAGACGATGGGGATGACGACCGCAGTGAGGACATTGCCTATGGCCTCAGCCTGAAGTATGCCGCAACTGCAACATTGGCGATCGCGGCCAGTGTGCGGTACGTTGACCAGTCTTCGGGCGGGGACGATGCCGCCGATGAATTTGACCGCCTGCAAGTCGGACTAAGCCTATCGAACCGGTTCTGACGCGGCGCCAGCAACCACTGGGTTAGAAGGCCGTGTTGGCGGGAATTGGTTGAAGACTGGACGAGGCCGGATAGGCGCCCTCGTCGATACCGCTTTGGCACGGATCGCCGAGTAAGTGAGCGTCACCCATGAACCAAACGCCCCAGCTGCCAGTACCCTCTAATCAGCCTGTCCCAATGGACGGGGATGATGGGTATGACGATTTTCTAGACGTCCGGGCGCTTCTAAAATTGGTCATGCGGCGCATCCGGTTGCTGCTGACCGTCGGCGCCACCGTCTTTGCGATCGTGTTCATCCTCGGTATCCAGGCACCGAAGCAGTACACGGCGACCTCCAAGGTCGTGATCGATGCGCGCCCGAACCAAATCATCGATCTCGGGGATATCGTCTCGTCGGGGCTATCGCCGGACGATGCCATTATCAACACGGAAGTTGAGATCCTCCAATCGGCGAGCTTGATTGGCAATGTGGTCGACGCGCTCAATCTGCTTGAGAACGATTACTACAATCCGGCGCTTGTTCGCCCCAGCCTGATCAGCCAAGTCGTGAACGGCACCAATGGGTTTTTCAGCGCGATTATTCGCAGCGCAACCCCGGATCAAGTGGCCGACCCCAATGTCTTGGTCGAAGAGGCGGTGTCCCCAAGCGATAAAATCGCCCAGCAGATCCGCGGGGGACTAACCGTCGGACGCGTTGGCCGGACCTATGCCATCAATATCGAATATACAAGCCGTTCGCCTGGATTGTCCGCCCGCATTGCAAATGAAATCGCGCGCCAATACCTGACCTTGCAACTTGAAGACAAATTCTCCGCCACCAAAGAAGCATCCGACTATCTTGCCGAGCGGGTGGAGGAATTGCGCCTTGAGGCCGAGCGTCTTGAGGCCGAGGCGGAAGACTATCGCGCTCAACGCAACTTGTTCAGTGTGGGATCGGAGCAAATCGTCGAGCAGAGCTTGGCCTCGCTCACGGCCCGGCGACTGACCTTGCAATCGGAATTGTCTGAAGGCGAGGCGCGGTTGACGACCTTGCAAGCGGCAAGGCGTTTTGCCGCGACATCCGACGCCATCGAATTTTTAAATTCCGGTGTGATCCAGAATTTAAAAGCTCAGCGGGCAGAGCTTGAAAGCCAGCGAGCGGCCCTCGATGCGCGCTATGCCCCACAACACCCAACCATGTTGCGTATCGACCGGGCAATTTCCAACATCGATGTGAGCATTGGCCAAGAAGCAAGACGCATCGTGCAGGGTGTTGACCGGGAGGTGGCGATCGCGCGGTCGAAGCTCGCCAATGTGGAGGCGGAGATTGGAGAGGTGCAGGGCCAGGTTCGCGAGAACAACGCATCCCTCGTCACCTTGCGCTCGCTTGAACGCGATGCCGGTGCCGCGCGCCAGTTGTATACAGAATTTCTCGAACGGTTGAAGCAGACCCGCGAGCAACAAAGCTTGTCCCGGCCTGACGCGAAAATCCTAGCGACGGCCACTGTGCCTGAACGTCCAAGCGAGCCCCGCCTCAGCGTTGTCTTTATGATGGCCACCATGCTTGCTGGCGTCGGGGCGGCGGGCGCTGTCTGGCTCGCTGAGCACCTCGACGATGGCTTGCGCGATCCTTACGAGGTTGAAAACAAGCTGGGCGTTGCATGCCTCGGCACGATTCCTGTGGTCGAAACCGATGGGGCGCCCGAT
Organism: Pseudomonadota bacterium; assembly: GCA_038748465.1. GTDB lineage: Bacteria > Pseudomonadota > Alphaproteobacteria > M2410 > M2410 > JBCDJA01. The sequence goes on along the minus strand of JBCDJA010000249.1, from coordinate 2,130 downwards.
GGTTTGCTCACCGCCCTTTACCACGAGCCGTTTTCTGCGCAGGGTGAGAGTTTCCGCTCTCTGATCACGACCCTTCGCCACACAGCCAAGGTCGTTCCGTGCCCTGTCATTGCCATTTCATCGGCCCTGCCGAACGAGGGGAAGACATCGATAAGCTTGAGCCTTGGGTTGGTTGCCTCCCAGCTCGGGCAGCGCGTGCTCGTCGTCGACGGTGACCTGCGTCGATGTTCCGTCTCGGACCTACAGGGCGAGCGACAAACCGTTGGCCTGGTGGAACACCTCAAAGGCGACGTGCCACTGGATGAGGCGATCCAGGTAAACCCCATGGGCATGCATGTGCTGCCGATCTCGACCGGCTCTGGCACGGCGGTGGAGATCCTTTTCGATCAAACGCGCCTCAAGGAATGCGTGGCAAGCTGGCGGGAAAAATACGATCTGATCCTGATTGACTTGCCGCCAATCCTCGCGGTTGCCGAAGCGCGCCCACTCATCAATGCGGCCGATGGGTTGTTAATGGTCAGCCTGTGGCGCAAAACGCCCGTTGAGGCCATCGAAAATGCGCTCCGCCGGATCGCGATGATCGACAGCAATATCTTCGGGCTCGTGCTCAATCAGACCCCAGGCTATTCCGGCACCTCCTACGGTTATGGGTATGGGTACGGCTATGGGTACGATTACGGATCGGAGGCCTATGCCAAGGGCGCCAAAGCCCGTGAAGTTGCTTGACGGGCTGACTGTCCGCAGACGTTAGCAGCCCCCCGCCTTGGGGCTTCCCATGAAGCGCCGAGGCGCGATCAAGTCCTCGCCACGCCTTAAGCCCGGGTTCACCCCGCTTTGCTATGGCTTGGTGCGATACGTGATACGCAATCCTTTGGAGGTCCGCGATGACCTGGCTCGCGCGAGTTAGCCTGGCGGTAACCGTCCCGGTACTGCTTTTCGGCATGTGGGCGAACGGTGAGGCCTTGCCGCCGCTCGCCAAGTCCGTGCCCGATGAAGTGTGGCATGCGGTGCTTTTTGGCGGGTTGACTCTTTTGTGTGTCCTTGCCCTCCCGCGGATCGGGATCGGCGTCCTGGCGCTCGCATTGATTGCCATCGGCGTTGGGATCGAGGGTATGCAAAGCCTCTTACCCACCGGCCGGGAAACCCACTGGAACGAGGCGGGGATCAATGTCGCCGCGGTTGCCCTCACCCTGCCTCTTGCGCGGGCAGCGCTCCTAGCTTTGCGCAAACGCGCCTCCGGCTAAGGCCGGCGGACCAAGCCCGATCTCGCCCCGTTCAGCCATAAACCCTTGACTTTGGTGCGCTGCAGCATCCACGCTTTGCAAAGCAACAAAGAGTGGGTCCACCTTGGCAGAGAACGATCTGACGATCGCCGTCATCGACCCGGATCGCGTCCGAGCCGCGATACTGGAAGAAGGCCTGACGGAGGCGGGATTTAAAAAGGTTGTCTTCATCGAGGAGACAGCCCAGCTCATCCGCCAGCTCAATGACATCGCGCCCGATGTCGTCATCATCGATCTTGAAAGCCCGAACCGCGATGTGCTGGAGCAAATGTTCCAGGTTTCGCGCATTGTCGAGCGACCTGTGGCGAGGTTTGTCGATCATTCGGAAGAGGGCATGATCGAGGCCGCGATCGAGGCCGGGGTTTCTGCCTATGTCGTCGATGGATTGCGCAAGGAGCGTGTCTCTTCGATCGTCAATGTTGCGATCTCCCGCTTTAACGCCTTTACGCGATTGCGCGGGGAACTTGAAAGCGCCAAGACCCAATTGGCCGAACGCAAAACCGTTGAGCGGGCCAAGGGCATCCTCATGAAACGCCAAGGCATGAGCGAGGAGGAGGCCTTCCGCTTGCTCCGCCAGACCGCGATGAACGAGAAGAAGAAGCTCGTCGAAATTGCGGAAAGCGTGTTAACCGCCGCCAAGCTTTTTGGCGGGGATGAGTAAGAAGGGCGGGGCGATGTTTGAACCTGCGTATCGAGACCGCAAAGCGGGGCGTATCCGAATAGGCTTCATTCCGCTTGTCGATTGCGCGCCGCTTGTGGTCGCGCATGAAAAAGGGTTTGCCGCCGCGGAGGGGCTGACCCTCGATCTTATCCGCGAGACATCCTGGGCAAATATTCGCGATCGGCT
>JBCDJA010000248.1:0-4516 GCA_038748465.1 Pseudomonadota bacterium | reverse complement strand
GCCGTGCGCGCCGCCGTGTTGGACAGAGCCCCCAGTCCCTTGCCGGGCCCCTGTTACGCATGGTCGTCGGAAGGCGGAGAGCGGCATTGGCGAACAGGGATCTTTTGCGCGACGCGGCCGAGGCGGGTTTCACCTCCGCTGTGTCCAAGACCCTGGGCAAAACCTACAGCCTGTTTTTATCGAACAAGGGGTACAAGGACTATGAGGGCGGTGAGCCGGAGCTGCGCCCCCATGCCTTCGCCGAGCCCGATGCGGCGCTGCTCGCCCGCTTTCTAGAGGGGCATTGGCCGCTTGCTGGCGGCCGGGTGAGCATCAGCGAGGGCTCGCCCTGGGATGTGGAGCCGCCAAACCGTCTTTGGGCCGAGGAATTGCACGGCTTTGGGTGGCTTCGTCACTTCAGCCTGCGGGACGATGAGGAATGTCTGCGCCATGTGCGCTGGCTCGTCACGACCTGGGTTCGCGCCTACCACACCTATCAGGCCAGCGTTTGGGAGCCGCACCTTATCGGCCGGCGGTTGACGGCCTGGCTCACCTTTTGGCCGCTGATCGCCGGCGAGGCGGACGAGGAATGGCGCCGGACCGTGCTGGCGGTTATGGCCAAGCAAACGGGCCATCTCGGGCGAACCTTGCAAACCGCGCCCGCGGGTTTTGCCCGGCTTGAGGCGGCTGCCGGTCTCACCCACGCCGCCCTGTGTCTGATGGATGATAAAGATCTTGCGGGCAAGGGGCTTGATCTTCTCGATACGGAGCTAAAAAAGCAGATCCTGCCTGACGGAGGGCATGTCTCCCGCTCGCCGGAGGCCTTGCTCGAGACCTTGATCCTCACCCTCGCCGTCCTCGATGTCGCGGAAGCGGCAGGCTACCGGGTGCCCGTGGGCATTCAAAACGCCGCCGACCGGATGGAGGCGATGCGGGATTTTTTCCGCCATGGGGATGGGGCCCTGGCGCTCTTTAACGGATCGAGCGAGGGGCCGGAAACCGGCGGGGACCCACGTCTTGCGCACAATCCGGGTCAAGAGGGTTTAATTGCCTTTGCCAGACATTCCGGATATCACCGTATACAGAGCGATCGCACCTTATTGCTGGTCGATGCCGGCGGACCGCCGCCCCCGAAATACGGCGCCGAGGCCCATGCCGGGTGCCTGTCTTTCGAATTGAGTTTCGGCGCAACCCGGCTTGTCAGCAATTGCGGGGTTATCCGGTTTGCCGGCGAGGCTTGGCGGGCGGCCACTCGGCAAACGGCTGCCCATTCCACCGTCACGATCAACGACCGATCAAGCGGGGAGACAAAAAACCGAGGCCTGCCGGGCATGCTGCTGGGGGGCGAGCCGCTCGACGGTCCGGTGGCGGTCAAGAGCGAGCGCCATGAAAGTGATGAGGGTGTGTTGCTCGAGCTTTCCCATGATGGGTATGGGGAGCGGTTTAATCTGCGCCATGAGCGGAGAATTTTCCTCAATTCAGCCGGTAATGATCTGCGCGGGGAGGACCGAATTTCCCTATTGGATCCTGAGGTGGCCGCCGAGGAGGAGAGCGATGTCGCCGTGCGGTTTCATCTCCACCCAGAGCTTCGGGCCCGCCAAGAGGACGAAGGCGACCAGGTCGTGTTGTTTCTCCCCCGGGGGGATACGTGGCGGTTTCGGGCGCTCGGCGGTGTGCTGACCTTAGAAGACAGCATCTATCTCGGTCGCGGCGCGCAAGTCACGCCCTGCCGTCAGATCGTTTTGCGGGCGAGCGCCGAGGTGAGCGCCGGCGAGCCGATCACCTTCAAATGGAAATTCTTCCGGCCCACGTCACGCTAACGCCTCCGTCGGCCGGATCGACGTGTTCCCGATTAATTGCTTAGTTTAGGGGTTCCCATGGACACACGGGTCGCCATCCGCCGCGCACTCATCTCCGTTTCCGACAAAACCGGCTTGCAAGACCTGGCGGCCGGCTTGGCCGCGCGGGGTGTTGAGGTCATCTCCTCGGGCGGCACTGCAAAGGCCCTTGCCGAGGCGGGCATGACGGTGATCGAGGTTGGGGACTATACGGGCTTTCCCGAGGCCTTTGATGGGCGGGTGAAAACCCTCCACCCCAAAATTCACGGCGGCTTGCTGGCGCGGCGCGATCTGCCGGCCCACCGGGAAAAACTCACCGATCTCTCGATCCCGGAAATCGACCTCCTGGTTGTCAATCTTTACCCGTTCGAAGCCACCGTGCGCGCTGGTGCCGACTTTGAGATGTGTGTCGAGAACATCGATATCGGTGGCCCGGCGCTTATTCGGGCAGCGGCGAAGAACCATGCATCCGTCGCGGTGGTGGTCGATCCGGCCGATTATGCGGGCCTCCTTGACGAACTTGAGCGCCAAGGCGGCGCGATCACGCTTGCAACCCGCCGCAGATTGGCCGCCAAGGCCTATGCCCGCACCGCAGCCTATGACGCCGCGATCGGGGCTTGGTTTGCCGATCAAACCGGCGAGGCGGCTCCCAGCTATCGGTCGTTTTCCGGTAGCTTGAAGCAAAGTCTGAGGTATGGGGAAAATCCGCACCAGGAGGCGGCGCTTTATGTCGACGGCTCCGGTCGGCCTGGCGCCGCCACAGCCGACCTGCTGCAAGGCAAAGCGCTCAGCTACAACAACATCAACGACACCGATGCCGCCTTCGAGTTGGTCAGTGAGTTCGACCCCGCGCAAGGACCGGCCGTTGCCATTATCAAACATGCCAATCCCTGCGGGGTCGCGACCGCACCAACCCTGCTTGAAGCCTATGAACGCGCGCTTTTATGCGACCCGGTGAGCGCCTTTGGCGGCATCATCGCCCTTAACGGGGAGCTTGATGGCTCAACCGCAGAGCGCATTGCGGAAATCTTTACCGAAGTCATTATTGCCCCGGCTGTTTCCGAAGCTGCCTTGGCGGTTCTCGCGAAAAAGAAAAATCTCCGGCTGTTGGTCACGGGCAGTTTGGCCGATCCCTCCGTGCCCGGTTTAACAGTCAAAACGGTAGCCGGCGGGCTTTTGGTGCAGGGCCGGGATGGGGGCAGGGTGAGCGATAGCGGTCTTCAGGTCGTCACCAAAAGGGTTCCAAGCGATGGGGAGCGGGCCGATCTGTTGTTTGCCTTTCGGGTTGCCAAACACGTCAAATCGAACGCGATCGTCTATGCCAAAGACGGGGCGACCGTGGGTGTGGGGGCCGGGCAAATGAGCCGGATAGACAGTGCCCGGATTGCAGCACTCAAGTCTGCCGACGCGGCCGCAGCGGCGGGGGAGGCTAGGCCCGCAACCGAAGGCTCGGTCGTTGCCTCCGATGCGTTTTTTCCGTTTGCCGATGGTCTTTTAAAGGCGGCTGAGGCAGGCGCAACAGCGGTCATTCAGCCCGGAGGGTCGATCCGCGATGACGAGGTCATTGCGGCCGCAGACGAGGCGGGCCTGGCGATGGTCTTCACCGGCATGCGGCACTTCCGGCATTAATCCGTGCCTGGCGCGCGCGTGCGAACCGGCGCATGGGCTTAAGCGGCAGCAAGTCTGCGCACCAGATCGCCGAGCCGGCTCACAGCGAAGGCGAGCTTTGCCACCGTGACATCGGTTTTAAATTCGACCTCATCAAGCATGACCTGGAAGGCTTCATTGTCGCCGGCCACCCCATCGACCCAGGCGGCAATTGTCTCGCCGATTGCGCTATCGCCGGGGCTCACATGGGACAAAGCCGCCTCAGCCAGGGTGCGTTGGTGGTCGGCAAGGTCGGCGATGATCCGCCGGATGGCGAGCCGGTCCCAGTGCTCCCCGCCTTTAAGCTGCTCTGCGGCATGCAACAAATCATCAAGGCCGAAGGCAAGGCCCACGGCGCGATAGGCCTCGGCCACATCGGTAATCGGAAGCTCCGACGCCCTGGCCAGGTCGCACAAGTCGAACGCCGGGGTTAAGGGGCCGAGCCCTTTCAGCCGGTCGCGCAGGGCCTCCGGCACAGCGTCGTCGGTGAAGGCGCTTGTCTGGTTATCGGTGGGGCGGGCGATAAAGCCTGGCAGGGACGTGACATTGTCCACAAGGCGCGCAACACCCGGGCCGTAATCTGCGATCAGCGTCGCCGGGTCCAGATGCGCCCCATGGCGGCCCAAAAGCCAGATAATTTGACGGCGGACAAAGGCAACAACCGAAAGATGCAGCGTTGTTTGCATCTCTGCCGGCAGCTTATTGTCAAGCGCGTTGATGGACGCCCTAAGGCCCTTGACGTCAAACACGGCGCTGACGGTAACGAAGGCCCTTGCGACGCTGTCCACTGATTTTCCGGTATTTTCGCGAACTCGATTTATAAAGGTCGGCCCGCAGACATCCACAATTTCGTTGGCAAGGACCGTCGAGATGATCTCGCGTTTCAAGGTATGCGCATCGATCGCCTCTGGGAAATCCTTCTGCAAGGCGTCCGGGAAATAGGCATGAAGCCGGGGGCGCAAGACCGCGTCCGTGCTCAGGGTGCTTCCAACCAAGGCCTCGTAGAGGTCAATCTTGGCATAAGCGAACAGCACCGAGATTTCTGGACGGGT
>JBCDJA010000247.1:0-4520 GCA_038748465.1 Pseudomonadota bacterium | reverse complement strand
CCAAGCTTGGGGGCAACAGCTTGCGTGTGAAGTCAATTTCCTGGGGATCGTAAGGGGCGATCCATGTTGACAAGGCAGAGCCGAGGATGATCACCGCCAAAAGCCCTAAGCCAAGCCACAGCTCAAAACTCAATCGGAGCCTCGGTGAGGGTTCGGCTTCAGGGATATCGGTTGTCTCAATGGCCATTTGCATCACGCCCGCAAGCGCGGATCGGCCGCGTAATAAAGGAGATCGATCAGCAGGTTGATCGTCAAATAGGTGAAGGCGAGCAGTAAGGTGCCCCCCATCACGGCCGGCAGGTCATTGGCGATGACCGCCTCCACCATATAGCCGCCAATGCCAGGCCAATCGAAGACATATTCAACGATGACGCTGCCGCCGAGAAGATACCCCGCCGTCAAGCCAACAATGGTCAGGAGAGGGATGAGCGTTGCGCGCAAAGCATAACGATAGTGGATCCGAGATTTGGGAACGCCATAGGCCTCAAAGGTCCGCAGATGTTCCGCGCTCAACACGTCCAGCATCAAGCTTCGTGTGACACGGAACAAAAGGGCCGAGGTGGCAATGGCGAGGGTGAGTGCCGGCAGGGCAATATGTGACAGCGCGCTCTGCCAGGCGGTGAGGTTCCCCGCAATCAAGGTGTCGATCAAATAAAAGCCGGTTCGGGTCTCGAACGGGGCATCAATCAGGGTGTTTACGTCCAACCGGCCTTGCAGAGGAAACCAGCCAAGTCCTCCGTGTAGAAGCATTTGCAAAACAATGCCGAGAAAAAAGATCGGCACAGCGACGCTCAACACTGCGGCCGTGCGGACCAAAATCGCGTCCAGCTTGCCACGCCGTGTGGCGGCAAGGACGCCGCCGGGAATGCCAACGCTTGCTGCGAGGAGCAGTGCCACGAACACAAGTTCGGCGGTTGCCGCAAACCGCTGCGACACGTCACCTAAAACCGGCTGGCCGGTCCGCAGGGAGACGCCCAGATCGCCTTGAAACAGATTGCCTAGAAACACACCGAACTGGACGATTAGGGGTTGGTCCAGCCCGAGGGACTGGCGGGCTTGTTCAATTTGTTCGGCTGTTGGCTTTGCGCCCAACATCAATTCAACGGGCGAGGAGGGGATGGCCCGTGTAATGACGAAGGTGAGCGCGAGCACACCGAGCATCAGGAAAGCCATATAAATCAAACGACGGACGATATACATTTCTGGTCCCTAGGGCTCGACGACCAGGTCATCAATAAAGATCGTCGCATAGGCGGGATTGGGCCTTATCCCGCTAATCTGACGTCGGTAAATCAAGCGTGATCGAATGTCGGCGTAAAAAATGCCGACCGCGTCATCGATCAAAAGTTGTTGGGCTTGCTGGTAAAGTGCGATGGCCCCCTCGCGGTCTGTCACCTCCAAAGCGCGGCCTTGGTCAACCAGACTGTCGAAGGCCGGGTTGGAATAATGGGAGAGATTAAAAATCGCAGCGTCTTCGGTTCTAAAGAGGCTCACAAGCCAATCGGCAGGCGTTGGATAGGTGGGCCACCAGGTCATGGATTGCAGGTGCGGGGCCGTCCTCGGGTTTTTCGCCTCATCCCAAATCTTGCCCCAGGGGCCGGGCTTGAGCGTCAAGCGAACGCCAAGCTTGGCCAAATTAAGCTGATAGAGCAGGAGGGCATTTGTGTACTCCACCGAGGTCCCGATGAACGAGGCGGTCAGGCGCCAATCTTTTTCCGGGACGCCGGAGGCCTCCAACAGGCGCTTTGCCTCTTCAAGATCAAAGTCGGGCACCTTAAGAGCGGGATCGTGGCCCCACATGGTTTTGGGGATGATCCCGCGGGCAACCTCGGCGGCCCCGTCGTAAACGCCCGTTGCCACATTCTCATAGTCCCAGGCATGCAACAGCGCTTGGCGGAACAGGCGATTATCGGTCGGATATTTGCCCGTATTGATGAGGAACTGGGCATTCGTCCAGGAGGGCACCAAGTCGACCACGATGTCTTCTTGGCGTTCGAAGCCGCGCAAGGCGGCAACTGATGTGAGGGTGATAACGTCGGCTGCACCGGTACGGATCATTTGGGCCTGGGTGGCTGCCTCCCGCACGATCCGATAGATTACCCGATCGACATCGCTGTCCACAGTGCCGCCCCAATAGTCAGTATGCCGCTCTAGAACGATCTGTTGGTTGCGGTCCCAACGAATAAGCTGATAGGGGCCGGTGCCAACTGCCCGCCCTTCGGAGAACCAGGCGGTTTCGTTATCGGCCGCATCGGATGAAACGATATAAGCGCCATACTGAGCAGAAGCGATGAGGTCCACGGGTTCGGGCACCCGCGTCCGGATTGTCAGGACGAGATCGGAGGGGGCGTCGATGGCCTCAACGCCCGACCAGATATAGGATGCGCCCCGATTAAGTTCGATGGTCCGCTCTAGCGATTTTTTGACCGTTTGGGCGGTGAGGGCGCTGCCATCATGAAATTGCACGCCGTCCCTTAACTTAAATCGCCAGGTCAGACCGTCTTCGCTGACTGACCAACTTTCAGCCAGAGCAGGCACTACTTGTCCTTCGACCTCTGGATCGTAGCGCACCAGGGTCTCATACACATTGGCGAGCACGGCGACCTCGAGGGAAAAGGCGACCGCCGGGTCCCAATCCTTGATGTCGTCATAGAGGGCGTAGGTCAGCTGCGTTGGCTCGGCCCGCGCCTTGTCCGGCCCAACAAAGAGCGCGCCCCACGCGAAAATCGCGCAAATCAGCCCAATCCGGACGAGCGCCTGCCCCGCGCGTGCTCTGCTTGCCCCTATACACATCTGGCGACAGTACATTGTCGACAATCTGTGTCAATTCGCGCGGTGCTTGGCCCGCCTCTTCCCCGGTTGTTTTCCTCGGCCAGTGGCGATCCTGTTACTCATTGGGAACAGCGCGTTGTGGAAGATCTCCGCAGCAAGGCCCGCGAAAGACCAACACGATGCAGGGCCGTATAGGACCGATCGCGGTCTCGCGTCAGATGAGGCATTGGGCTCGTTTGTGTCGATCAATGGTCTGGGACAAACACCACCCGGCCGACAATAGACCGGTCGCGCAGCTGGGAAATCGCCTCGGGCGCTTCGCTTAGAGGGCGTGTTTGCACATGGCTTTTCACCTTGCCGGCCGCCGCCAACTCTAAAACCTCTTTAAGCTGTTGGCGGGTTGCGACGCCTTGGGAGACATAGGTGATCCCCTTGAAGATGCTTGCTGTCATAGACAAAGGTGTTTCCCCGCCTGGCACAGCGCAGAGCGAGATCTTCCCGCCGAAGGAGACAATGCCGAGGGCAAGCTGATGGGCTTGATGGGACGGGGCCGTCACCATGACGACGTCCATTTCGTGCGCGGCGAGCTCTGGCACGATGCTGGGGTCTGCAACGGAATAGACGCCGTCCGCACCCAGCGATTTAGCAAGCTCTAGTTTTTCCTCATCGAGCTCCATGGCATACACCTGGGCGCCCATGGCCTTGGCGATTTGGACGGCATAGAGCCCCAGCCCACCGAGCCCGATCACACCCACTTTCTGCCCTGTACGGACGTTACAATCCTGCAAGCCGCCATAGACGGTCATGCCGCCGCACACCAGCGGTGCGGCCTCGGCTGGCGAAAGGCCTTCAGGCACCGTGACCACATAATCAGCGACGGCAACCACGTAGTCGGCATGGGACCCATCATGGGACAAGCCGAGGGCGGTCGCGTGGGCGCAGTGATTTTCATGGCCCTGGCGGCATCGCTTGCACTTGCCGCAGGTCGACCGAAGGAAAGGGGCAGCGACCCTGTCACCTGGCTTAAATTCGGTGACGCCCGGCCCAACGGTTTCGACGAGGCCAATCGCCTCGTGGCCGAGGGTCAAATCCCGTTTGATTTGCCCGTCTAGAATGTCCCAGTCGCCGTCGCAGATATGGACGTCGGTGTAACAAAGGCCAGACGCCTCCACCTTAATCAGCACCTCACCTGCGGCCGGCTCTGGCACATCGACGTCTCGAACCTCGATAACGCCTTTCGGCTCCGACAACTTGACCGCCTTCATACCTCGAGCGCCTCCCTCGCGCATCTGCCAACATATTTTGTGGGCGATCAGGCCCTTTTATTGCGGGCGATGAGGCCCTTCTATCACGGGCCATTAAGCCGTTTGATGAATTGAGCCCCATTTCATTTTTTGAACGATAAAATGAAATATGAGTCAAACCATTATTTCGGATACGACCTCAAAGCCCGCGGCCGAGCCAAAGGGCCAACGCGCGCCAGGCCGTGCTCCATTGCGCCGTCGCCTCCCGATTTCTGGCAACTCATGGTACCACGGTTTCATGACCTCTTCGCCGACACGCCCTCGCCGCGTGCGACGCACTCCTGAGCAGGCGCGCACCGCAATCTTGGATGCCGCCGAGGCCCTGTTGCGTGACAGATCCTTCAGTGCACTTCGTATTGAGGAGATCATGCAGGTCGCTGGCATGACGCGACCAGCCTTTTATCATTACTATCCCGATCTAGCGGCGTTAGCAGGCGGCCTGCT
>JBCDJA010000246.1:0-4524 GCA_038748465.1 Pseudomonadota bacterium | reverse complement strand
GGATCGGCGAGCGGTTTGGCGAGGGACTGGCCCCGCGTCCGAGCGGCACAATCCTATGGGTACACGGAGCAAGCGTCGGCGAGGCGTTTTCCGCCCTTCCGCTTATCGACCGGCTCCGCGCGACACGCCCGAACCTCTTTATTCTCTTTACGACGGGCACCGTCACATCGGCAGCCCTAATTGCCAAGCGTCTGCCCGCCCCGGGCGTCCATCAATTTATGCCGCTCGATCGCCCCCGATCGGTGGACGCTTTCCTCGATCATTGGTCGCCCGATGCGGTCGTTTGGCTCGAATCAGAGATTTGGCCAACCTGCTTGCAAGCAATCCATCACCGCGGCATCCCTGCCGCGCTCGTTAATGCAAGAATGTCGGACAAAACCTACCGCGGTTGGGCTGCCCGGAAGCCGGTGTTCCACTTTCTCATGCGGTCCTTCCAGATCGCAATTCCGCAGAACACGGAAACCCATGAGCGATTATCCGCTCTCGGAATAGATAACATCAAGCATCCGGCTAATCTTAAATATTCCTCTGCCGATCTTCCTGCCGACGAGGCCGATCTTGCCCCCTTGCGCGCGGCCCTTAGCAAGCGCCCGATCTTCCTCGCAGCGCAGACCGGTGCCGGGGAAGAGCCTCTCATCCTGGAGGCGGCATCGCGGATACGCGCCCGCTATCCTGCACTTCTCACCATCATTGTACCGCGACATCCAGACCGCAGTGATGAGATTATACGTACCGTACCGCATGACATTGCCACCGCACGCCGCAGTGCTGGCGAGAGTCCGGCCGAAGACAAACAGGTCTATCTGGCAGATACCATGGGAGAGCTCGGCGTGTTTTACCGCCTCGCCCACCTCGTTTTTCTGGGCCGCAGCCTTGTTGCCCTCGGCGGTAGCAATCTGTTGGAGCCTGCCCGGTTCGCCCATGCCGTGCTTGTTGGGCCCCACACGGAGAACTTTGCCGAGCTCGCCGCGTTGTTTGAAGGCGAAGAGGCGCTTGTGCGGGTCGACGGGCCGCAGCAACTTGCCGAAGCAGCCTTAGCGCGGCTTGACGAGCCAGCAATCCGCGACGAGGAAGGCGCCCGCGCAAAGGCCCTTGCCGGACGGCTTTCGGGTGCGGCCGACGGCGTTGCCGCCGAACTGGAGCCGATTTTAGGACCCCGCCTGGCAGGCCCCAGCCTGCCCCCTGCTCACGCCGATGAGGCAGGCCCGTGAAAGAGCCTTCGTTTTGGTATCCGCCCCAAACGACCCCCGGCGCGCCCGGCACGTCTCCGCCCTGGCAAGCGGTGATGCTGTCCCCCCTCGGCGCGCTCTATGCGCTCGGCGGAATGCTGAAGGTGTGGCTATCGACCCCGCAGGACCCCGGCATTCCGGTGATCTGCGTGGGCAATCTCACCGCCGGCGGAACGGGCAAGACTCCGGTCGTGCGTGATTTGGCGATGCGGCTGCGGGCCAAGGGCCGCGCGGCGCAAATTCTAACGCGCGGCTATGGCGGCACCTTGAAAGGGCCCACCGAGATCACCTCCGCCCATACCGTTGCCCAAACGGGGGATGAGCCGCAGCTGTTAGCCCGGTCGGCACCCGTTTGGATCGCCCGCAACCGGGGCGCCGGAGCCATGGCGGCCTGCGCCGCGGACGCTGATGTGATCGTCCTCGACGATGGGTTTCAGAACGCCTCGGTGCAAAAGCATCTCTCGCTCCTTGTGATCGACGGCGATCGCGGGTTTGGCAATGGACGGCTTATCCCCGCGGGGCCCCTCCGCGAGCCCATCGGCCAGGGCCTCAGGCGCGCCGATGGGGTTGTGCTCCTCGGCGGCGATGAGGCCGCCCCGGTACCAGAGCCGGTCCGTAGCGCGGGTTTGCCTGTGTTCAGGGCCCAACTGCGCCCCAGGGACCCACTCGATCCTAAACTGCACCGGTCTCCGTTGGTCGCCTTTGCCGGCATCGGCAATCCCGAGAAGTTTTTTAAAACTCTGACGGGCTTGGGCCTTGCCGTGGCGGCAACCCACGCCTTCCCCGATCATCACCCCTACACCGAGGCGGACCTTGCAGGCCTCAGAGCCGAGGCCAAGGCACGCGGCGCGGCTCTGGTCACCACAGAAAAAGACCATGTGCGCCTCGCGGCCGGCAGCGCGGACGATATCCTCACCCTGCCCGTCGACATCGCCTGGCTTGACGAGGCGGCTGTTGACGCGTTTCTAACCCGGTTCCTCGATCGTTTCGCTGAGGCTCGCCCTTAACGGTCGGTTTCGTCACAGGGGATCACACTTAAGTCATGGCTCGCACAGTACACGGCGACGGGAAAATTTTGGTCCGTCACAGGATTGAGGCCTGGCTTGCCAAAGCCGCCTTCCGCATCCTGAGTGCCCTCGGCATCGATCGAGCCTCAGGCCTTGCAGGCGGCGTCATGCGTGTTGTCGGCCCGCTTCTGCCTCACAACCGGGTTGCCCTCGACAATCTGCAGGCCGCCTTTCCCGATATGGGCGAGCGGGATCGGCGTGCGCTTGCCAAAGACATGTGGGAGAATTTCGGACGGACGATCGGCGAATATCCCTTCCTTGACGATCTTGAACCCTACCAGGACGGAGATCGGGTCGTTGTTCACAATGCGGAGATTATCGACAAGGTTCGCGAGCAAAATGTGGGTACGATCTACTTTTCCGGCCATATCGGGAATTGGGAAGTCACCCCCAATGTTGTCGTGCGCCGCGGCGCCGTGCTGACCGGAATTTATCGCGCGACGAACAATCCGTTGATCAACGATTGGCTGATCGACTATCGCAAAAAAACCTTCACCCATCTGGCGCCCAAAGGCACCGCCAGTTTTCCGGTGCTGATGAAGGCCGTGCGCAACCGCGGTGAAATCGCGATCCTCATGGACCAAAAAATGCGCGAGTCCATTGAGGTGCCCTTTTTCGGACGGCCGGCAAAGACCCCCGATCTGTGTGCCAAGCTAGCGATCCGCTTTGGCTGTGCGCTTGTGCCGATCATCGCTCGGCGCACCAAGGGCGCCTTTTTTGAAGTTGATGTGTACGAGCCCATCACATTCGAAAAGACAGGCGACATGGAAGCGGATGTGGAAGCGCTGACGACTGAGCAAAATGCGTTCCTTGAGGCGCGCATCCGCGAAAATCCGGCCCAATGGCTGTGGATGCACAACCGCTGGTCGCCTTCGAAGCGAGCAGTCAAGCGCCGCGAGGCAACGTTACGGCTCAAGGCAAAGCTGGCCGAAGAAGAAGAAAACACCAAGAAAGACGACGCAGCCTGACGTCTCGGCGGTTACGGCGTTTCCGGCATAGGACCGACCAGAAGGGCTGGATCGATCCGCTGATTGAGCCAGAAGATGCGCCAATCAAGATGCGCGCCCGTTGAGCGGCCGGTGGACCCGACCGCGGCAAGCCGATCGCCCTTCTCAACCCGATCGCCGACCGCCACCGCGATCTCCCCGAGGTGCAAAAACGCACTGATCATGCCACCGCCATGGTCAAGGAAAATGAGGCCCCCCTCAAAATACATGTCGGGATCGGCGAGGGTGACTTTGCCCGCCGCTGGGGCCACGACGGGCGTTCCCGCAGGGGCGGCGATGTCGATGCCGTAATGGGGCCTGCGTGGCTTCGGTTCCTGATTGTAATAGCGTTGGCTGCCATAAACGCCGGTGACAATCCCGACAAGCGGCCACTCAAAATCCTCTGCAAATCCGCTTTCACTTGTGATTTGGCGCCGCGCTGCATTCTTTTTTTCCCGGTCCGTATTGATCCGGGCCGAGGCATCCGGCGGTGGGCTGACGAATTGCGGCGGCACACCATCGATCCGCTGAATTTTATACTCCCTCGGCGCGATCTCAAGCGTCACGGTTTCCCGCACTCCGCCCGGAGGGGAGAGTGTTACCGCGACAGTACTCGGATGATCGCGATCGAACCCCACCATAAAACGCCCATCGGCAGCCACCGGAACCCGGCGCTCGCCAAAGGTGACAATGGTTCCGGGGCTCACCTGGCCATAAGCGTGCCCGCCTTGCACAAACTGGCCCTGAAGCTCGACGGCGCCAAGGCGCGCGCTGAGCACAACGAGGCAGGCGAGGAACCCCATCGCGAGGGCTGCAAGGTGTCCGGTCCGGTTAAGCGCGTTCGTCAAGGCGTTGCTCCCTTCCCTGCTGGCGGGCAACGGCCTCGTGGCGGCGCCCGGCAATCTCCGCTGAGGCGTAAGCCTCTTGCAGGGGCACGGACCAGTAGCGCAGATCCACCAGCGGGATTTGCTGACCGGTCACGGCGCACAGCACATAAGCGCCCGGCACCAAAAGCCGGAACTCAGGCGTGCCGTACTCGATCACCGCCTTCGCCAGATGGGTGTTCGGCCTGTCATCCATGATCGTGCGTCATCTATCGTCCAATTGCGGCTCTGCCTTGGCAGACCCGGCGCCCCAGTTCAAGCTTTGCGCCCCCGCTCGCGGCGACATGCTCCTCTTGTGTCCCGGCTCAAAAAAGGTCTCCTTGGCGCGCTGGTTTTGTCTTCGGCGATGATTTTTTGC
>JBCDJA010000245.1:0-4531 GCA_038748465.1 Pseudomonadota bacterium | reverse complement strand
CCAATTCTACGCATTTCCAACGATACGAGCCATCTACAATCGCCAGGTCAAAATTGCCGTACTTTTTTGATAATTGATAATAGTTGCTATTTTTTGCGAATACAATTTGAGCATTAGTGTGACCTAATTTCTCCAACCTGATTTTTGTGGCGTTTGCCCATTCTTTATTATCCTCAATACCTAACACAAATTTAGATCTTTCTGCCAACCATATAGTTGAACTTCCGGTTCCGAATTCGACCACTCTTGAAGATCTGTTCAGGATTTCTTCGATCTCAGGAATTACAACGGTCGGCCACCAGGGCATTGCAGCGCGAGGACGACCAAGTAAACTGGCCGTTTTTGACATCATATTGCCAGGTAGATCAATCAAGGCCCTACGCAGACTAATCAGCTCGTTTTGTTCAGTGTGCAGGCGAGTTTTTCTGCCCAAACCCCCGGCGACTATTTTTTTGATTATTCCCGCCTTTTCCATATGATCCGCCTTACCCTACGAGTGGCTTAGGTTTTAGAGCCAATAGAGATTTCATCGATCCAAACCAGAGTGCGCTCGAAATCAAGCAAAATCCGCTCGCCCGATAATAACGACGGCGGATTTTGGAAGAACTCATCGGTTCAGCGTGTTGGTTCCGCTAAGAGCGTGTCAAAATAAGCGATGGTTTTTTCAAGGCCCGCCTTAAGGGGAACAGTTGGCTCCCAATCAAGAGTGCTCCGTGCACGGGTAATATCGGGTTGGCGCTGGGTTGGGTCGTCTGCCGGCAGAGCATGGTGCACCAACTTGGACTTCGACCCCGTGAGCTCCAACACCGCCTCGGCAAGCTCGAGGATTGTAAATTCGCCGGGATTGCCGAGGTTTATCGGACCGGTAATGTCATCATCCGTGTTCATCAGACCGAGCAAACCGTCAACCAAGTCGTCGACATAACAGAAGCTTCGCGTTTGTGAGCCATCTCCGTAGATCGTAATATCCTCGCCCTTCAGGGCCTGTACAATAAAATTCGAGACCACGCGTCCGTCATTGGGGTGCATGCGCGGGCCATAGGTATTGAAAATACGGGCGACCTTGATCCGCAGAGCATGCTGGCGGTGATAGTCGAAAAACAGCGTTTCCGTGCACCGCTTGCCTTCATCATAGCAGGAGCGAGGTCCGATGGGGTTCACGTTGCCCCAATAATCCTCCGTCTGCGGGTGGACTTCCGGGTCTCCATAAACCTCCGAGGTTGAGGCTTGCAGAACTTTGGCCTTAACCCGTTTCGCAAGGCCAAGCACATTAATCGCCCCGTGAACGGATGTTTTGGTCGTCTGTACCGGGTCGAATTGATAATGGACGGGACTGGCAGGGCAGGCCAGGTTGTAAATTTCATCAACTTCGACATAAAGCGGAAACGTCACGTCATGGCGCATGAGCTCAAAGCGAGGGTGAGCAAGCAAATGTGCCACATTCGTCCGTGTGCCAGTGAAAAAGTTGTCGACACACAGAACATCTGCTCCGGCGTCTAACAAGCGTTCGCAGAGGAAGGATCCGATAAAGCCGGCCCCGCCGGTTACGAGAGTTCTGGGTGTGGTATGCAGATCAACCATTGGCGTCTCATTTGCGCTGCTGCTCAGGCCAAACGAGCCGGCCTCTTGGGCCGATACAAGTGGAGCGCCCGGCCGTGGCTGGGTGTTTCGTTCGGCCTAACTTGAAAGGCAAATAGTCGAATGCTGACGTCGGCCATCGTGCCGGCAAAAGCGCCTGAAGACCCGTCTGGAGCCGTAATCACTGGTAAGCGATTTTTCCGCCCTAACGGCGGGAGAGGGATCGCGCGGCGCAAATCCGTCTCGGCCCCAGACCCAAGGTCCCATGGCTACCGCACTTCGGGTGGCGCGAGGGCTTCCCAAAGCAGGGCGGAATCGTGACAGCGATAGGCTCCCTCTTGACCGCGGTCAAGACCGCACTGCGGATGAAAGGTCCGTGCCCAGGCGCGGCGCGCGCCCAGCCGCAGTTTGCCGCCGCCCCAGAAGACACGAGATTAAATTCCAGTCATTTGGACTTTTATCCAAGTCCATAAGGGCCTGACCTGGTATGTCCCGCGCGTTGAATTGATGATGCGTTGCACAAAAACTTGGCCTATGGTGGGTCAGCTCCTTGGCAGTGTCCCGGCCCATGGGCGCACAGCCAGGCTCGCTCGGCGGTCAGCGGTCCGTCGCGCAAGACGGCCGCGGGTAAAGGGCTAGGGCGCGTCTTCGGCGCGAGGTGTCTGAGTAGTGAAAGGGCAGGCGTGGATGGGGGCTCGTTGGTATCTGGTCCATGCGAAAACGCGGGCCGAGACGGTGGCTGACCTTAATCTGAGGCGCCAGGGCTATCGGACCTTCCTCCCGCAGGAAGCGAGGACCGTGCGTCATGCGCGGAAGACCCAGGTCAAATTGGCCGCCGTTTTCCCGGGCTATTTGTTTGTCTCTCTCGATCCAGATCGCGATCGCTGGACGCCGATCAACTCGACCTATGGTGTTCTGCGGCTCGTCCGAGCGGCCGAGCGGCCAACCCCGGTTCCCAATGGATTGGTGGAAAGCCTGATCGACGCCGCCGAGGAGGGCGGTGTGTTGGACCTCGTGCCCGAGCTTGCGGTGGGAGACCGGGTTCGGGTGCGGCGCGGCCCCTTTGCCGACTTCATCGCCGAGGTCGCAGACCTCACGCCTCCGGACCGGGTGAAGGTGCTGTTTAACGCCATGCAAAACGCTGCGCCGGTGGAATTGCCGGCCGCAGATTGCGTCCGCACCCTCGATAGCGCATGGCGGCCCGGTCGCCCAAAACCAGCCAAACCCCGCAACTCATAAGCGTGAGGGCGCCCCATGCCCGCAAGCCTGCTAGAGATTAAAGCTTCGTATGTCACGCCATTATGCCTTGTCAGAACCCTTTCCGACATCTATTGCAGTGCAGCGTAGTCTTAAGCATGGATGGCTGTGAATCGGGCATGCACATGCCTTTGAGCGAGATTTTGTTGCGTGCACAAAGTTAGTTGGGGGCATCGATGGCGTTGATCAGCGGCGCGGCAAGCCGCAAAGCAAAAGCCGACCCCGCGCACGCACTCGCCCAGCGCCAGCGCGCCGTTGCGGCCTCCGTCGAGCCGGCGCGAGCCCTCGACGCGGACGGCCCCTTCACGCGCGGGCCACGCGTAGTCCTAGGCGATACAAGCGCTCACGATCCGGACGCGATCCATGGCGGTGTTTCGGGCTATCTCCGGTCACGGACGAAACGTAGCCTCGACATCGTGCTGGCAACGGCTGCCCTAGCGTTCCTCTTGCCGCTTCTCGGGTTCGTCTGGCTCGCGGTCCGCCTCACCAGTCAGGGCCCGGGGGTGTTCTGGTCCGACCGCATCGGCCGGCATGGCGTCGAATTTTCCATGCCGAAATTTCGAACGATGAAGGCCGGCACGCCAACGGTGCAGCGGGAACGGTTAGCGGCGAGCGATGCGACGTACACGCCCATTGGTCCGTTCCTGCGCTGGTCGAGCATCGATGAGTTGCCGCAGCTTTTCTGTGTGCTGGCCGGCACGATGAGCCTTGTGGGCCCGCGTCCCCTGATCGCCAGTGATGAGGGCACGAAGGCCCGTCGCCGCCTGGGGATTGTGTTTGACGCCCGGCCTGGCGTAACCGGGTTTGCCCAGGTCAGCGGTCGCAATGCCCTTGCGCCCGACGATAAAGCCGCGCTCGATGGGGAGTATTGCCGCACCTGCACCCTCGCGATGGACCTCAAAATCCTCCGCCAAACCGTGGGGGTTATCCTGCGTAAGCAGGGCTTCATGCGGTAGGCTGGCATGGCTTGCCTTTGCCAGGCTCTGCGAGCAGGCAAGGGGTGCGCCCGATATCCCACCGTCAGGGCACTCATCCCAGAAGGCTTGCCCCTAACCAAATCACGACAATCCAAGTCAAGGTTGCCAAGGCGACGATGACGAGGGCTTTAACAGCACGGGAGTGATGGGCCCGAGTCTCAGTCCCGTGAGTCGCTTTTTGCCCTGCTTCCACCGAAGAGCGTGTGCCCATTGCCTGTTCCTCCACAAGCCCCGCACCAGTGCCAGGATAGGTGCGCAAGGGCGGCGAGATCGTGGCCGAATCGCCATAAACTGACGATGTTCGTGCAGCGAGGGTGCCCCATGGGGCAGGCCCAAACGGACATCCAATGCCCAAAAGGGTGCCCGGTACGCCGCTGGCGATCGGCACGCGAACCTCGACCAACAATGACGTGGTCTTCCTTTCAAAGGTCTTACCCGTTCCGGTGTGAGTCTCGTTCCCAACCTCTTGCCCGGACCCAATACGGGGGTGGGGCGCCAGCATGGGCTTTTGAGCTCGCTAGCGAGGGTGGCGCGCGATGAGCGATCGGTTATTTTACAACGTTTGCGTTTTGGTCCTCGTTGGCATTTTGTTTTTGGGTGTGGTGCTTTTTGGCGCCACGACCTTGCCGATCGCGCTGCTTTTGGCCGGCCTCATGCTGTGCCTTGCTGGGGTCCTTTGCTTATCGCTCCCGCGCCGACGCCGAGGCCGGATGCGATTG
>JBCDJA010000244.1:0-4535 GCA_038748465.1 Pseudomonadota bacterium | reverse complement strand
GTCGTTAGTCCGTTAGGAAGGGAGTGGGATTAGTTCGAGTAGATGCGGCGCTCGTCCAACCGATCGAACAGGCTGTGGGTGCTGCCGGACCGTGCATCAGCATCGACGTCACCGGTACCGGTTGGGGCACCGAGCGAGAAGCCTTCAACACCGGAGACGAACTCCTGCCAGGTCAGGCGCACGCTTTCACCGTCACCGGCATCTTTGCCGGCCTGAGCGGCACCGCCGAGGGAGAGGCTGAGGGCTGCTGCTGCGAAAGCTGCGGTTGCGAATTTTTTGAGGCCGTTCGACATGATAATCTCCATTGTCTGTGTGGTGTCGGTTAGAAGGTTTGCGCCGGTCCGGAGGGGATGACTTCGGGCTCGGCATGGGTTGCAAGGTCGACGAGTGAGAAGCTACCGACAAAGGCATCAACCCAATCGCCTCCATGGTGCATCGTACCGGGATAAACCTCAGCCGAAGCGCCAGCGACGGATGCGAAACCCACTACGGTCGAAACGATCAGTATTTTAATCATCTGTTGCATTCTGCGATCCTCTGTCCCGTGGTTTGTGTACTCACCGTCTTGCGATGATTGGAAGGTAGGGAAGGTCCCGATCACAGAGAAGGGGGGTCGCGATGACGTTGGTGTGAGAAGGCAGTGAGGGGAGGGGGGAGCGAACGTGTGGTGTGAGCGCCGTCACGAGAGGATCGCGACACGCCTTCTAACCCGCTGAAAAACAAGGTCACGCTCGCGTGAGGATGCACTGCAAAAGAGCCGCTCACGGATTATCACGATCTTGCTCGCAAAGCCGTGAAGATTGGGTTTTCCGTAAGTGCCGCTCAGCTGCGGGGCGATTTGCGCTTTTTATTGTAATTGCGCTTCGGGCGCGTGCCGGCCTTGCCAGCCGTCGACCTTCCCTTTGGCGTGCTGGCCCGAGCCGCGTCGACCGCCGATTGACGCGCCATGGGGTCGTCTGCAATCGCGAGTTCGGTGGCTTCAAGGCGCTTGATCTCGTCGCGAAGCTCGGCGGCTTCCTCAAAGCGCAGGTCGGCCGCTGCTTCCCGCATTTTGGCCTCGAGGCCCTCAATGTGAGCGCGGAGATTGTGACCGACCAGGTTCGCCTCGCCGCCGCTGTCAACCTCTGCGCGGACGTGATCGCGCTCATAGAGGCTTTCGAGGATATCGGAGATGTTGCGCTTCACGCTTTCGGGCGTGATGCCGTGCTTCTCGTTGTAGGCCATCTGCTTGGCGCGGCGGCGTTCGGTTTCCGCCATGGCCCGATCGAGGCTGCGGGTCATTTGGTCGGCATAGAGGATGACACGCCCATCGGCGTTGCGCGCGGCCCGGCCGATCGTCTGCACCAGGGAGGTTTCGGACCGCAAGAACCCTTCTTTGTCGGCATCGAGAATGGCCACGAGCCCGCATTCGGGAATGTCGAGCCCCTCGCGCAAGAGATTGATCCCAATCAACACGTCAAACGCCCCGAGCCGCAAATCGCGGATGATTTCTATTCGTTCGATGGTGTCGATGTCAGAATGCATGTACCGCACGCGTAGGGATTGCTCGTGCATATATTCCGTCAGGTCCTCGGCCATGCGCTTGGTGAGGGTGGTGACAAGCACCCGGTGCCCGGCCTCGATAACCTCGCGGCATTCGGCAATCAAATCGTCGACTTGGGTCTTGGCGGGCCGCACGAGGCACACCGGATCGATGAGGCCTGTGGGGCGGATCACCTGTTCGGTGAAAACCCCGCCTGTTTGCTCCAGCTCCCACGGGCCCGGGGTTGCCGACACATAAATCGTCTGGGGGCGCATCGCGTCCCATTCTTCAAATTTCAGAGGGCGGTTATCGACGCAGGACGGCAGGCGAAAGCCATATTCCGCAAGGGTTGCTTTCCGCCGATAGTCGCCCCGATACATGGCGCCGATTTGCGGCACCGTGACATGGCTCTCATCGATGAAGATCACCGCCTCGTCGGGCAGATACTCAAACAGGGTGGGCGGCGGCTCGCCTGGTTTGCGTCCTGTGAGATAGCGGGAGTAATTCTCGATCCCCGCGCAAGAGCCTGTGGCCTCCATCATTTCAAGATCGAAATTCGTTCTTTGCTCGAGGCGTTGGGCTTCGAGGAGTTTGCCGCTCGCGTTCAGATCGGTCAGCCGCAAACCAAGGTCGGCTCTGATCTGTTTCATCGCCTGCTGCAAGGTGGGGCGCGGCGTCACGTAATGGCTGTTGGCGTAAATTTTTATAAAGTCCCGATCCTGGGTCTTTTCCCCCGTCAACGGATCGAATTCGGTAATCGCTTCCACATCATCGCCGAAGAGCGACAGCCGCCAAGCCCGATCCTCAAGGTGCGCGGGCCACACCTCCACCACATCGCCGCGGGCCCGAAAGGTGCCGCGCTGGAACGCTGTGTCATTGCGTTTGTATTGGAGGGCTACCAAATCCTTCAAAAGGCTGTTGCGTTCTGCCACGTCCCCGAGCTTCACAGAGCGGGTCATCTCAGAATAAGTTTCGACCGATCCGATACCGTAGATACACGAGACACTCGCAACGATGATTACGTCATCGCGCTCTAGGAGGGCACGGGTTGCAGAATGGCGCATCCGATCAATTTGTTCATTAATCGAACTTTCTTTTTCGATATAGGTATCGGTACGCGGAACATACGCTTCGGGCTGATAATAGTCGTAATAGGAAACGAAGTACTCCACCGCATTGTCGGGAAAGAAGCTCTTGAACTCCCCATAAAGCTGAGCGGCGAGGGTTTTGTTGGGCGCCAGCACCAGGGCCGGGCGTTGCACCGCTTCAATGACCTTGGCCATGGAGAAGGTCTTGCCCGAGCCGGTAACCCCCAGCAGGACCTGGTCGCGCTCCAGCCCAACCATGCCGCTGACAAGTTCTGAGATCGCCACAGGCTGATCGCCGGTCGGCGAAAACTCAGACTCGAGCGAAAAATGGATGCCGCCCTCGCTCTTTTCAGGGCGGGCCGGTCGGTGCGGGACAAAGAGGGCGGCCGGCGCTTCGGAAAATCCAGGGCCGGTGTCTTTTGCAGTGCTGCTCATAAGGCGAGTATGGGGTGGCGACAGAGGGCTTTCCAGGCTTTTGGGCCCCAAGCCATGACAGGAAAGCGCGAACCGGTCCGCTCGGCTCGGGGGCCCCGAGGGCTCGAGGGCGCCGATCTCGATCCCGACGTTAAAACTTTAAGGACAGGGACACCGCGCCGAAGCGTTGACGCTCCCGTTGGGTTTTGAATTCTTCACTGCGGGTCACGTAGGTATAGGCCAGCTGCATATCCCCCATTTGCAGCGCGAGACCCACCTGAAAGTCGGCGACGAGAGGAAATTTATCGACGCTCTGGCTGTCTGAGAAGGTGTTGCCGTCGAGAAAGATGTTTTGCGCGACTGCACGCCCCTCGACACCTGCAAACGCGTACCACCCAAACCGGCTCGCTGGGTTGAAAAACCCGCCGCCCGATAGAGCAGGGCGGACCCGGGCCGGGCCGAAATCGTCCGGCAAGTCCTGGCCCAAGCGCAGGGTAAGGCCCGCGCTCGCCTGGGTCAGCACATTGCCGACCGCAACGCCCAGATTGGGCGTCACATCCATGCCAAAGCCTAAGGCCTCGACCTTCGACAGATCCCGGATCCGACGGAACCGCCGATCGAAGGCAATCAGCAGGCCAGGCTCGTTATCGAGCTGATTGTCCCAGCCCTCGACTTGCTCGCCATTGACAAGGTCGTGCACGTTGTTTTGCACCCATTCGCCGCCCGCGGCCTCGCCGACAATGCCGAGTTGGACAATCAGCTCGTCAAGGCCGCCCGACCAGCGGCGCTGGAGCGAATACTCCCCGTAAAGCCAACCGGCATAGGGATGCTGATCGGGCAGGGGGATTGTCAGCTCGGTATCGACCGGCGTGTAAATGGAATGGCCGAGCGAGAAGCCGTAACGGTAACGGTCGGAGGGGCTCGTTTGGAGCATGCGCCGGGTCAGCCAGCCGGAATAGGCATCGCGCTGGCGTTCCCCCGACCGGAAGGAAAGCCGGACGCCATTGGTGTAATTTCGGTCCGTACCGGCGAAAAAGTCGTTTTCCCAGGTGAAGTTCCACGTGCCCTCGGTGTCGAGGTCGTTTGCGTCTGCCGTCCCGGCGGGCGCGAGGAGCGCGGCCGCAAGGCTTGCAAGGCCAATCCAAAGTAAACGCGTCACGGGGTGCGCACTCCTTCACTACCACTTGTAGTGAGGCTTAGGACGGATGGCGAACACAGGCCAAGGGAAACCCACGCCGTTTGAGGCGTTGTCACATCACCTTCTTGTGACGGTGAGGGCTTGTGACGGCGTGGGCTTGTGACGACTTGGCCTGCAACGCCGCGCGGCAAGCAATCGAACCCGTCTAAACTGGCGGTGGCGAGAGCGATTAAGGGCGATGCCTCGGACGGCGTTCCGTATAAGGCCATCAGCTGCTCTCGCGTGGTGATGTCGGCCATCGTGTGTGTCTCTTTATTGCGCGTTCGCTTAATTGGTACGTGATCATGATGGTTTGGGTGCGCTGCAGCAAGGT
>JBCDJA010000243.1:0-4543 GCA_038748465.1 Pseudomonadota bacterium | reverse complement strand
TGGGCGGGCCCCCACATCGCCCGGGGCAGGACGCGGTGGAACATCAACACCGTCAGGGCGCGCGCATTGCGGCGGCGATGCCAGGCCGCCAGCAGCCCTGTCGCCATGAGCACAGATTTTGCAGCACTCCGCAGGGATGGGGCGGTTGTGGGCTTTGGTTGGCTTGCCGACACGGGACCTGAGGCCTAACCGGGCCGCCCGATCAGGCGCCGCATCTGGGCCCTGGCCGAGGCGAGGGGTGGAAAAAGCCAAATCAGGGATTTCACGGCAGCGCTTCGTTGTTCAGGGTGTTGCGCCGCCTGCCACAAAAGGGCAGCCCCCGTGCCGATATCGCCTGAGGCATAGACCTGCTCGCCGGTCAGCCGTTGGCGCCGCGCCCAAATCGACCGGCGTTCCTCGCCCGTCAGCGCCTCTCCCGCATCCCCTAAGTGACGCTTGATCATGCCAAGGGTGATCTCGTGTTCCCGGCCCCGGTTTTTCACCGAGAGCCCAGATTCTAAAATATGCACACGGACGAGTTCTTCATCGATGTAGCGCAACGGCCCAAGCTGGGCGATCCGGATCCAAAGGTCTTGATCCTCGGCAATCTCCAAGCTGCGATCAAAACCGCCGAGGTCGAGAACGTCTTGGCGCCGACACAAAACCGTCGGTGTGCAAAAGAAGTTCTCACGCAACAAATGTTTCCAGGCATCCCGGCCTTCTGCGGGGCTTGCATGGGCGTTGATCCGCCGGCTGCGCGTCCCGTCCGGTTCAATGCGCGCGGCGGCACAGGCCACAAGCCTCACAGCGCGATCCTCTTCGATGAGGGCCATCTGCCGCTCGATCTTTGTGGGCAGCCATTCATCATCCGCATCAAGGAAAGCGATGAAATCGCCGGTCGCTTCGGCAACGGCCACATTGCGGGCGGCGGCCGCGCCATTGTTCTCGCCCGAGTGCTTGTATCGTGCAGGATGGTGGGAATAGGCCTCGATCAGCGCCCTGGTGCCGTCATCGCTCCCATCCTCAACAACGATCACCTCCAAATGGGGGTAGGTTTGCGCCGCCACGGAGGCAAGCGTGCGCGGCAGGGTCTCCCGCGCGCGAAAGGCGGGGATGACCACGGACACGAGTGCAGAGGAAGACGTGTGTGCCATGACATAACCCTTTGGCCGGGCTTCTTTTAACGTCTGGTTACCTTGCAGGCGATACCCCTTGCGCGGATCCCTGCAAAGAGCGAGGCAGTGTGACCAAGGATTTTGGCCAAATCACGCGATGGTGATCGGCCGAACGAAACCCATGAGCGGCCTATGACCGAGCCAGCCGGCCCAGCGGATGCCTTTGGTGGAAAGTCGGCCTCCCACCACATGGTGCGGGGCACGGCCTGGATGGTGGCCATGCGGTTCGGCGTGCATGGCATTGGCTTTTTTAGCACATTGATCCTGGCTCGGCTGCTGACCCCGGAGGATTTCGGGCTGTTGGCCATGGCCCTCATGGTCGTCCTCTTTATGTATACCTTTACGGAGACGGGGCTCCGCTTAGCGGTGATCCGCCATCCCGGGCCGGACCGATCCCATTACGATACGGCGTTCACGGTCGTCTTCGGGATCGGCGTCTTGCTTGGCGGTCTCCTCTATGCGCTGGCGCCGGTGATGGCCGGATGGTTCGGTGATGACCGGGTCACCGAGCTATTGCGCCTGTTGTGTCTCGTGCCGCCCATCATGACGGCGGCGAGCATTCGGATTATCGATTTTCAGCGCGATCTCACCTTCGGGCGCGACTTCAGCTACCAAGTCACTGCCAAGGCTCTAGGGTTTGTACTGACGATCGGGCTTGCGCTTTGGCTCCGCAATTATTGGGCCCTTGCTTGGGGCTTCATCGGCAGCCAATTGATCCAAACCCTCATCAGCTATTGGTTCGCCCCCTATCGGCCGCGGTTCACGCTGTCGCGGCTCAGCGAGCTGTGGGGCTATTCAAGCTGGGTGATGGTGCAGTCCCTGTCGCGCTCAGCGCTTTCCCTGGCCGATCGCTTTGTGTTGGGTCGGGCGCTGTCGGCCGGCGCCTTTGGCTATTACAATATGATGGCCGACTTCTCGAAGGTTGTCCTTGGAGAGATTATTTTATCGGCACAGCGGGCTCTGTTTCCGGTCTTTTCTAAGTTGACCGACGATAAAGATGTCCGGTCGACATCTTTTCAGCAGGTCTTGGTTGCAAGCGCCTTCTGCGCTCTGCCGCTCGGGGTCGGGCTATCGCTCACGGCCGAAACGTTCGTCTCTGTGGTCTATGGAGAACAATGGGCACCGGCGGCCCCGCTTCTCACGTGGCTTGCGCTTGCCATGGTTGCCGATGTGTTGTCGATGAATGGCTATACGGTGCTTAACGCGCTCGGCGCGTCGGGACGGGCGGGGGCACTTGTCTTGGCGCGGCTTGTCGCGACCGTCGCGATGGTGGCGGTGCTGGCATTTAACGGGGGGGCGAGCGCCGTCGCGCAGGGCCTCTTGGTGGTGAATGGGGCCGCGCTTGTGCTGTCCTATTGGGTCGCCGGCCGTTTGGTTGGGGTCGGCGCCTTGCAGCTCATAAGGCTCCATGCGCGCCCGGCTCTCGCGGCCGCGATGATGGCGGCCGCGCTCGTTGCTTTGGCAGAGAGCGGCGTGTTGTCAGCCGTGCCGTCCGCCCTCGCTTTATTGCTTCAGATTGGCGTGGGCGGCGGTGTGTTTCTCGCCGCCGCCTTCGTGCTCTGGCTTATCGCCCGTCGACCTGACGGTCCGGAGGCGGCGGTCTTCGGTCGGGTGTTGCGGCTTACCGCGCGCGACTGAGGCTTGCCTTATTGAACTCGTTTTCATCGAGCCCGGTTTTGAAATCGAAGCCGGACCAGGTCAGACGCGTGTTCTTTTTGGTCTGGTGATTCTCCATAAACAGATCATGGGCGCGCCAATGCTTTTCACTGTAGAGCCGATAATCGGTCATCAGAAGAGTTTTGAGTAGCGAGTCTTTGCGGTCGTAATAGTCGATCTTGCGCGGCTGATAATCGACCGTATCCGTCCAAACATGTTGGCGCGTATAGCCCGAATTTTCGTAAAGCGGCCGGCGCTCTGTGACGTGACAGATCCGGTCGGCGACGGGATCGGGGCAGGCTTCGTCGCGCAGCCACAGGTGATCGTATTTTCCGGGCTCTTGGGCGGAGAAGTCTTCAAAGGCGAACTCGCTGCCCATAAAGGGGCCGGATTTGTTGGCTGATGAGATGCGCTTCACGCGTTTCAGCTTCGGCAAAAACATCCATTGATCGTCCGGGTCGAGGATCCGGGCATGGGTGAGAAGCGCCGTCCCCTCCACATCCTTCGGCTCATCGAAGACAATGCGCGACCAGTCGCCCACCTCTTCGCCCTGTCGCTCAAGCGTGCTCATGCGCAGCTCCCGCTCGCTCGTATCGCCGAAGGCATTCGACAAGATCATGCGCATTTCGGCCTCCGTGTCCTGAAAGCCGAGATCGCGCGCTTCGGTTTCCTCGCCGATGGCTTTGCCTTTGGCCGCCGGATCGTCCGGCAGGTCGATAGATGCGGCGGCTGGAACCGAAAGGGCCGCGGACAGCACGAACGCAAGGCCTGCCCGGCCCAAAAAGTCGCTGAAACGGTGTTTCATTCACAAGTCTCCCATCTTTTATCGGTTGGCTTCCAACGGCCTTGCCATTCGTGGCTTAGGCCACCGCGCCGCCTGGCTCGGGTGAAGTGGGTGCCGCTGTCTGCGCCTTGTCGCCCCCATCGAGCACCAGCAACAGCGCCGGAAGCAGCAAAAAATCGAGGATGAGGGCCACCAGGACGATGGCCGAGACCAGGATCCCGTACATCGAATTTCCTAAGAACGGCGAATAGAACAACACGCCAAATCCAAGCGCCAACACAAAGGTAGAGACCCAAAGCGGCGCGCCAACCCTGCGGAACGCATATCGCACCGCGTCCTCGGCCGTTGCGTTGTCCTCCCGCCGGGCCCGTTGGTACTTACTGAGGAAATGCACCGTCGCATCCACAATCAGCCCCAAGGCCGTCGCGACCAAGAAATTGGCCCAAAAGCCAAGCGTGCCGTCAAAGATGGCAAAGGCGCCGATGGCGACAATCGGCGGTGCGAGGTTGGGCACAAGGCTGACTACTCCCAATTTCAGGCTACGCAGCGCAACCACCATAATGCCGGAGATCAGCACGAGCGCGAGGGCGGTGCCCACCGACATGGCCTTAAAGTTGTTCCACCCGATAAAGGCGAACATGACGGCTTGGCCGGAGGATATCGACAACATCTCCGGCGGTAGGTTCTCCTGTTGGAACGCAGTTGCCCGCTCGCGCAGATCCTTCAATTGGTTGGTGGAGATATTGATCATCGTGACGACCAAGCGCGTCGCGGATTTGTCCACATTGATCTGATCGTTGAGATCGAGGCCGTAGGGCAGAGAGAACTCGAACAACAGAAGATATTGCGCGGCAAGCTCTCGGTCGTCAGGCAGGCGGTAATAGCTTTCATCATCGCCATGCATGGATTTGTTGAGCCGCTTCATGATGTCTGTATACGACTGAACATG